>PKZO01000032.1 GCA_003133125.1 Acidimicrobiaceae bacterium
ATCAGGGGACCGAGGGAGGCATTGAGTTTTGTTACGTAACCTAAGAGGCAATCGCCTCAAGTTAATTGCAGCAGGCAGTGTGATGTCAATGACAGTGTTCGTGGGGGGACTGGCGGGACTATCGGGATCGACAGCTTCAGCGTCGACCCAGCCGCCACTCACCATGGAAGGGAACGTGGGCCCATCGCTCACCGACAACTTCAACCCATTTGTCACGACATCTGCCAACGTCGCGCTTGACGTGACGAGTTTGATGTACGAGAACCTATTGCAGTTTGACCTTGCTAAGCCAACCACGGCACCGTATGACTTTCTGGCTACGGGCTACGCATGGGGCATTGGCGGGACTTCCATCACCTTCACCATCCGCTCGGGTGTGAAGTTCAGCGATGGCTCGTCCTTTGGCCCGGCTGACGTTGCGTTCACGTACAACCTGTTGAAGGCGTACCCGGACATTAACCTTTCGGGTCTGCCCATCAGTGGAGCGACTGTGAGTGGTAACGCCGTCACAATTACCTTCACGTCACCGCAGTACACGAACCTTCAGAACATCGCGAGCGTGCCAATTGTGCCGAGCGCGATCTGGAGCACGTACACCGGCGACCCCGCGAAGGTTGTTATCACCAACCCGGTGGCGACTGGACCATACATCCTGGCGACGAATGGCTACACGGCTCAGGGCTTGACTCTGAGCGCGAACCCGGCGTACTGGGGCGGACCATGGGCCGTGGGACAACCACCTGCGGTTCAGACGATTGAAGTACCGGACCTTACTGACAACACGACGGCAACTAATGAGTTGAACGCCAACCAGTTGCAGTGGGCGGGTAACTCAATCATTGGTGTGCAGAAGATTTACGTAAGCACCTCATCGACGCACCACGTGTGGGACGCGGCGGAGAACACCGTTTCACTTGAGCCGAACCTGACCAAGTGGCCCACCAACCAGCTCGCGGTTCGCCAGGCAGTTAGCCTCGCGATGAACCGCACCGCATTGGGTGTACAAGGTGAGGGTGGCCAAGAGCCTGCCGCGACCAACGCAAGTGGTCTGACACTTCCGGCCTTTGCGGCGGACCTGACGTCTGCTTCAAAGAAGGCGACACTGTCGGGCAAGAGCAACATCAAGGCGGCGGAAGCCGTTTTGACGAAGGCCGGTTACAAGAAGGACAAGGCTGGCTACTTCGCTCTCAAGGGCAAGCAAGTATCGTTCACGATCATTGACCCCGCGAACTACTCCGACTACGCCTTGGACGGCACGCTCATCGCGAAGTCGCTCAAGTCGGCCGGAATTGACGCGACCTTTGATGGTACGTCGGACAACGCCTGGTACGCGGACCTTGCGGATGGTGACTTCCAAGCCGCCGTTCACTGGAGTTCGGGTGGCACGGTTCCTTACGTAACCTACGACAACTGGCTTGACAGCACGCTTTCTTCGGGCGCAAGCGCGAAGAACGCGTCGGGTGACCTCGAGCGTTTGAACAACTCGACTGTTGACTCAGAACTAGCGAAGTTGGCTGGAGCGGCGACACCCGCTGCCCAGTTGGCCGCGTTGGCACCGTTGGAGGCGTTCATTATCAAGGACCTGCCCGTCATCCCGATTCTTTACGGCGTCGGCTTTGACGAGTACAACACCGGTCAGTTCACTGGATTCCCAACCCCAGCGAACCCGTACGAGGGTGGCCAGCCAACCTCGCCGACCGATGAAGTCGTGGTGCTGCACCTGACGGCAGTCAGCTAAACACCACTCAGTAGTTTGCAGTAGGCCACGGGTAACCCCGGCGCCGATTCCGAAAGGGAGTCGGGCTAGGGTTACCCGTGGCCTTTTGCACGAGATTGCTTCGTGGCTCGCCACCTCGGGGCTGAAAACAATAAATAGAAGTGGAGTGCACAACGGTGCAGGAGTTCGAAGCCCGAGCGATTTCCCCTCAGCACTACGAGTTGGGTGAGTGCTGTCGTTGGGACGAGGCGCGTAACGAGTTGTCCTGGGTCGACGTGCTTAAGGGTCGTTTCTTTCGCGCCGTAGCTAACCCAGAACTCTCCATTGTCAGTTCCTACCAAGTCGAGGGATTCCTCAGTGCCGTCGCACCCTACCGGCTGCGCTCGGACGGATGGATCATCGCTACCAACCAGTCAATCTCGCGTCTGTTCGAGTCTGGTGACGTCGAAGAACTCGCTCGTCCCGAAGCTCGCAACTCACCCAGCGTCAGGATGAACGATGGATTGTGCGATCCCTGGGGCAGGTTTCTCGTTGGTTCCATGGCCCTTGATGTGGCTTTAGGCCGAGGAAGTTTTTATCGTTTCGAGGTTGGTCGTGAACCGGAGTTGCTGTTTTCGAGCGTGACCGTTTCCAATGGTGTGGGTTTCAGTCCCGACGCGCGCACCATGTATTACGTTGACAGCGGCCCGGGCACCGTTCACGCGATTGCGGTTGATGCAAACGGCGCACTCGGCGAAAGGAATCTCTTTCTCTATTTCGACCCGCGCGAAGTGCTCACGCCCGACGGGCTCTGCGTCGACGAAGACGGATGTCTGTGGGTAGCTTTCTGGGATGGGGGGGAGGTCCGTCAGTTCGCTCCTAGCGGTGAGCAATTGTCGCGCGTTGTCCTTCCGGTTTCTCGACCGACGAGTTGTGCGATTGGCGGAGAATCGGGCACGACGCTCTTCATCACCACGGCGCGAGACGGATTGAACGAGCGTCAGATCTCCAAAGAACCTGATGCCGGCCGTGTTTTTTCCGTCGATGTCGGGGTCCGGGGTTTGAAGCTCAATGCCTTTGGTCCCGGTTCCGGACCACGCGACTGATCCGGTCGCTCATTGACGTCGTGGACGCCTCAGCGTGCGGTCCCAGTGAAGAGTTCGTCAGGATCATATTTGTAGTTTTCGAAAGGGAACGGTTTACCCAGAAGTGAACGGGCGAAGTTTTGGTGCACTTGATTCAACGTCGCGGTCGCTACGTTCGGTAAGGTTTATCTACACATCCAGGCGCCGCCGCGTGCCACACCGCAGATCTTGAAGGGATTCGCTCATGGCCAACCAACTTGTTTTTCCCGACGGTTTCAAGTGGGGAGCGGCGACGGCGTCGTACCAAATAGAAGGTGCAGCTCACGCCGATGGAAAGGGCCTCTCCATTTGGGACACCTTTAGCCACACGCCGGGAAAGACGCTGCACGGCGATACTGGCGACGTCGCGTGCGACCACTATCACCGGTTCGAGAGCGACGTGAGGATCATGGCTGACCTCGGCCTTCAGACGTATCGTTTTTCGATTTCCTGGCCGCGCGTGCTGCCAGACGGTGTTGGCAAGGTGAACGAGGCCGGACTCGATTTCTATCGTCGTCTCGTTGACGAACTTCTCGCCAACGACATCAATCCCGCGGTCACGCTCTATCACTGGGACCTTCCCCAGGTCCTTGAGGACCAGGGCGGGTGGCTAAACCGTGAGACGTCTTCGCACTTCGCAGAGTACGCGCGCGTCGTGGGTGAGGCGCTGGGCGACCGGTTGGAAAGCATCATCACCTTGAACGAGCCCTGGGTGTCTTCGTTCATTGGCTACACGACTGGCCACCACGCGCCCGGCAAGCAGGACCTCGGTGACGGTGTCATCGCCGCGCACCACCTCTTGCTCGGACACGGACTGGCGGTCGAGAGTCTGCGATCCACAACGAACTCGTGTGACTTGGGTATCACGGTCAACCTCAGCGTGGCTGTTCCCGCCTCGACGAGCGAACTCGACGTGAAAGTTGCGAGTCGCCACGATGACCAACTGGACCGATGGTTCCTTGATCCGATCCTCAAGGGTTCCTACCCCGAATCGCTGCTCGAAGAGTACGTGGGCATCGTTGGCGACGACTTCATCCATGCTGACGATATGGCCACCATCAGCGCCGACATCGACTTTCTCGGGGTGAACTACTACACGCGAAATATTCTCGCCGCGCGCGACGAAGCGCACGAACCGTGGACCCGCAAGACGACTCTCTCGGAGTTCGGCGACTTCAACGACGTGACACCGCACGAGACTCCTCGAACTACGAAGGACTGGCCGATTGACCCTGATGGGCTGCACGATCTTCTGGTGTGGATCACGGAATCGTACGGGAAGATTCCCTTGTACGTCACCGAGAACGGTGCCGCCTTCATTGACTACGTCGACCAGAGCGGCGCGGTGCACGACAGCCAGCGCGTCGATTACCTCCGGGACCATTTCGCCGCCGCCCACCGGGCCTTGGCGAGCGGCGTGGATCTTCGCGGATACTTCGTGTGGTCGCTCTTCGACAATTTTGAGTGGGCCGATGGTTACTCACAGCGTTTTGGATTGGTCTTTATCGACTATCACACCCAGGAGAGGATATTAAAGGACAGCGCGCGCTGGTATAAGTCGGTGATCAGCGCCAACGGTGTCGACTTGGCGTAAGGGGTTTCGCCAGGTTCTTTGTTGACCTCTAGTATCCCAAGGATGACCATGGACCTTGAGGGACGTACGGCGCTGGTGACCGGGGGATCAAGGGGCATCGGCCTCGCGATCGCTCAGAAGATTGCCGAGGCGGGTGCGCGCGTCGTCATATCCTCGCGACGTGAAGAGAATCTCGCCCAAGCGCTCGAGACCTTTCGAGATCAAACAATGGTGCACGCGGTGACAGCGCACGTTGGGAGTCGTCTCGAGGCCGATCGACTCGTGAGGGCGAGTATTGAGCACTTCGGGTCATTGGACATCGTGGTGAACAACGCGGGGACCAATCCCCACTTCGGCCCGCTGGTTGACATCAGCGATTCGCAGATGCAAAAGACGTACGAGGTTAATCAAGCCGCGATTCTGACCCACAGTGCGGCGGCATGGCACCAATGGATGCGTGAGCACGGGGGGGTAATCCTCAACATTGCGTCAATTGGTGGCCTGGGTCCTGAATCGGGTCTCGGTTGGTACAGCGTCACTAAGGCCGCGGTCATCCACCTCACCAAGCAACTTGCGTGGGAACTCGCACCGTCGGTGCGCGTGAACGCGATAGCTCCCGGACTAGTGCGAACCGAGCTTGCTCGGGGGCTCTGGGAGAACAACGAGACCGAAATCACCTCGCGAATTCCGCTGCGACGCCTAGGCGAACCCGAGGACATTGCCCAGATGGCACTCGTACTGGTGAGCGACGCATCTTCGTGGGTGACCGGCCAGACGATTGTCATCGACGGTGGGACCACCAATCAGCCGACCGGGGGAGTTGGCTAGAGCAGTGAAGCCAGTTCGCCACGGCGAATCTTGCCGTTGGCCGTGCGCGGGATCGACGTGACGTATCGGATTTCTTTGGGTTTGGCCCACGGTCCGATGCGCTCGACGGCGACCGACCCGATTGGACCCTCGAGGCCCGTTGCAGCGCTTACGACTAGGGCTATTACACGCTGACCCCATTCCTCGTCGTCCACCGAAGTCACCGCGACGTCTCTGACCCCGGGTATCGAGGCGATGAGCACTTCAAGGTCGTCGGGCCAGAGTTTCTCGCCACCCGTATTTATGACGTAGCCGACACGGCCCTTGACCGACACCTGCCCGTGGACGACGTCGCCGGCGTCACCAGTGGGAAACCAGTCGTCGCGCCCATCGGGCCCGAGTACCCGTGGACGAGCCATACTCCGGTACGAGCGAAAGAGCGTGGGAGTGCGTACCGCGAGTTCGCCCGCAATACTGACGACTTCCACGCCTTCGAGAGCTCGCCCGTCGTAAACAATGCCTGAACCGGTCTCGGTCATGCCCCACGTCGCGACGATGTTCTCCCCGAGCGCCGACGGAGGGCGAGCGCCACCGAGCAGCACTTTCTCGAAGCCCGTGACGTCGTGACGGGCGAGTTGAGTGCGCACGAGCGCGATGTGGGTCGCTCCGTGACGCGTGGCGCCGTCGATGTCCGATTCGTCGCCCCACAACAGGGTGGCGTCGTCGAAGATTGCGCGCAAGAGCACGGCAAGACCGCCAATATGGTTGGCTGGCAATACGGGGTACCAAACGGTCGGGCGTTTCCCTCGCAGACTCTTTTGGGTGATCACCGCACTCGCCTCGAGCGCCTCCCAGGTCAACTCGGCTGCTTTGGGAACGCCACTCGAGCCTGACGTCAGCATTACTAGACCGACGTCGTCTTCGACCATGCGTCCATTGGTTGTTCGCTCTCGGCCATTAACACCGAGGACCGCGGTCGCGCCCAGGGCGTTGAGTTCTTCCTGGCGACGCTGCGGTGAAACCCGTTGGTCAAGAACGCAGAATGCTTCGCGCGTCTCTACACAGCGCCGAAGCGCACGTTCGAGTTCGGAACCTAGACCCAGGTCGAGTGCGAGCAAAGACTTCACAGGGTGACACTAGGTCCTCACGACTAGGTTATGTACCGATAAGGACGGCAAAGTGGCTTCACTCCGACACGAGATTCGCATCGCTGCGGCGCCGGACGAGGTCTGGGCCATCTTCACACGACCGGAGTCGATTCCCGAATGGTTCCCGGGTATCGACTCGTGCACCGTCGAGGGAAATGTTCGCGTCATCAAGACCACCATCGGTCTGGAGATGCCCGAGGAAATACTTACCAACGATCCGATCATTCGACGCTTCGTTTATCGTATTACGTCACCGGTCTACCGGTTCCACCTGGGTGTCATTGACGTGATCGAAATTGGACCCAACGATTCGCTCTGCGTTTATTCCACGACCGCAGAACCCGACGCGCTCGCGCTCATCATCGCGGGTGCCACGATGGGAGCCCTGGCCCAGATAAAGCACTTGGCGGAAGGCCCCTAGGAGACGTCATGGGACGCAAGATCCTCTTCATCACGACCGATCAACAGCGATACGACACGCTGGGCGTCAACGGAAGCACTCTGGCGCGAACGCCAGTACTGGACCGCCTGGCTTNNGGTCAGTTTCCGTCGACCCACGGTGCATGGATGAACGGAGTACCGCTCGCCATAGATGCACCATCGGTAGCCGAGAGCCTGCACGACGCGGGCTACGCCACGGCGCTCATTGGCAAGGCTCACTTCGAGCCCTTCATGGATCCCTTCGGGCGATTCGCCGAAAACTCGCTAGCGAGTTTGGGAATCCCCACGATCGAGCAGCCTTGGTTCGACGGTCGTCGCGGGGTGCACCGCGGATTCGATTACCTCGAGTTCGCCACCCACGGCGTGATGGGCCCGCTGCACTACGCCAAGTGGATGGCGGCGAACCACCCTGAGAGCCTGAGTGGCTTCTATCAGGTCGTCGACGGCGATTTGAACGTGAACGCCGCGGGTGGGGGTGACACGGGCGCGCCTCAGGTGAAGATCAACGACGTGCCACGCGAGTGGTACCACACCGACTGGGTCGCCCAGCGTACGATCGATTGGCTCGGTGCGCAGTCGAATGATCGAGACTGGTTTTGCTGGATGAGCTTTCCCGACCCGCACCATCCCTGGGATCCGCCGAAATCCGAGATTGGACGCGTTCCATGGAAGGACGTCGAGCTACCGTTGAACTACCCCGAGCGAGCGAGCGAGCGAGAAGCGCTTCTCGACCAAAAAGCCCGCCACTGGCGCGCGTGGTACGATGGCACGCTCGTGTCGAACTACGAGGCACCCGCCAAGTGGGTGCCCGCCACGATGAGCGCGGACCAGGTCCGAGAAGTGAACGCCCTGAACGCCGTTGAAGTCGAACTGATCGATGAAGCCGTCGGACGCGTGTTAAAGAGCATCGAGGAAAGGGGCTGGGGTGACGACGTCGACGTGATCTTCACGACTGATCACGGCGAGTTCCAGGGCGATTTCGGTTTGCTCTTCAAGGGTCCCTATCACGTGGACGCCTTAATGCGCCTTCCACTGATCTGGCGACCTGCGAAGACCACCAAGACCACGCCGGGTGTCGTCACGGCCCCCGTGAGTCTTGTTTCGTTGGCGGCGACTTTTCTGAGCGTGGCGGGGCGACCCGCACCAGCCTGGGTCGAGGGGGACGCGTTACCCCAAAGCGACGATGAGGCGAGGACCCGAGCTCAGGACGCGACCGTGACCGAGTGGGATTCGGCGCTCTTTGGCGTGGACGTTCACGTGCGGACGATAGTCACCAAGGAACATTTGTATACAGAATACGGGCGGGGCACCTTGCACGAAGGAAACGAGGGTGAACTCTATGACCTGCGTGACGACCCTCTCCAGCGTGTGAATCTCTTTAACGACCCGTCACTCGCGAACATTCGAGCGACGTTGCACGAACGATTGCTCGCACACGCAGATCGTCCCGGGGATCGCGCGAAACCGGGAATATTGATGGCCCCGGTCTGAGCAGTTGTAGCGTGGTCGTCATGCCCGACACCGTTATCCATGGTTCGCCACTCGACCCGGTCGAGGAGTTCAGATCTCATCCTTTGCCGACGTTCGAGCGTCGTGGCGACTTTCAGGACATCATTTATGAAGTCGCAGAGGGGATCGCGCGCATCACGATCAATCGACCCGAACGACGCAACGCCTTTCGACCCCAGACTCTCTTTGAACTCTCGCGTGCCTTTGAGAGTGCCCGCGACGACATAAGCGTGGGGGCGATCATTCTCACGGGCGCCGGGCCTGATGCGTTTTGTTCGGGGGGAGACCAGAAGATACGAGGTGACGACGGCTACATTGGCGATGACGAAGTGGCTCACCAGGGAGTCGGCCGGCTGAACGTGCTCGATCTGCAGATTCAGATTCGTCGACTGCCGAAGCCAGTGATCGCACAGATCGCGGGCTATGCGATCGGGGGCGGACATATCTTGCATTTGGTGTGCGACCTCTCGATCGCCGCTGACAACGCTCGCTTCGGTCAAACCGGACCACGGGTGGGTTCCTTTGACGGAGGGTACGGATCGTCGTTGCTGGCACGCACGATTGGTGTCAAGCGCGCCAAGGAAGTCTGGTTCCTCTGTCGCCAATACGACGCCGCTCAGGCGTTGGATTGGGGACTGGTCAATACGGTCGTGCCCCTCGCTCAGCTGGAGAAGGAGACCATCGCGTGGTGCCGTCAGATCCTCACGCTGTCACCGTTGGCGCTTCGCATGTTAAAGGCGGGCTTTAACGCGGCCGAAGACGGGCTCGCGGGCGTCCAGCAGTTAGCGGGTGACGCGACGATGTTGTTCTACATGTCCGAAGAGGGCCAAGAAGGTCGCAACGCCTTCGTCGAGCACCGAAAGCCAGACTTCTCGAAGTTCCCCAAGCGCCCATGACCCAAGTGCCCGGGCCGTATCGAAGGTGGGTCCTCGCCGCGCGTCCGCGCACGTTGCCGACCGTGATGGTGCCAGTTGCGGTGGGTGCTTCGCTCGTGCGGCCCGCTTCCATTGAGTGGGTGAACTCACTGCTGTGCGTGGCCGTAGGCCTCGCGCTGCAAATCGGCACCAACTACGCCAATGACTTCTCCGATGGCGTGCGCGGCACCGACCTCGAGCGCGTGGGTCCGTTTCGTCTGACCGTCTCGGGTTTAGTAAAGCCTTCAAGAGTGCGCCGTACGGCGTGGCTGTTTTTCACGTTCGCCGCCGTGGCGGGCCTCGTGCTCGCCTCGCGCACTTCTTGGTGGCTGGTGGCGATCGGCTTAAGCGCAATCCTTGCCGGGTGGTTCTACACCGGCGGACCGCGGCCCTATGGTTACTACGGCTTTGGCGAGGTCTTCGTCTTGGTCTACTTCGGCTTCGTCGCCACGGTCGGCACGTCGTACGTGCAGCATCGTGTCATCCCGGGTTCGTCGTGGTGGTTCGGATTCGCCATGGGTGCGATGGCCTGTGCCCTCTTAGAGGCGAACAATCTGCGCGACGTCGAAGGAGACCAGTTATCGGGAAAGAAGACGCTGGCGGCGCGGTTGGGCCGCGTGCGTGGCTCGTGGCTGTACGCGGCGTGTGTCGCAGGTGTCGCGCTCGGCGTGGCCGTGGGCGGCGAAATCGTGATCGGGTTCCTCGTCGTGGTGGTGTTCATCCCCGAACTGCGAATGGCGTTTTCAACGAGAAGCGGGCGCGACTTGCTCGCACTGCTGAAGGCAACGTCGATGACGCAACTCTTCATAGGTGGTGCACTGGTCGTGACTTTCTTCGCGACTCGCTAACGCGCGAGAAACGTCGCCACTAGATCGGCGCAGGCCTCGGGATTCTCGAGGTGGGCGGCGTGCTGGGCCTCGTCAATTAAACGCAGATGCGCCTCGGGGACACTCGCGGCGATGGCCTTCGCCTCGGCGCTGAATTTCGTGTCGCGCTCGCCGGCGAGACAGAGCATCGGAACGCTGAGCGTATCGAGCAGCGGGCCGAGGAACTCCTGCGTGCCCGTACCACTGAGGCGCAGCGAACTGGCTAGCCCCCGGGGGTCGTGACTGCGCGCCTGACGTTCACGTGGATCGTACGGCAGAGTGGAAAACATGGGTTGAGCGAGCCACTCGTCGAGAAAGCGCTCTGTGCCGATCGCCTCGATGCGCTCGGCGAGCGCCTCGTCGCGGGCCACCCTTTCGTGGCGCTGGTCTACGTCTTCGATGCCGCGAGACGCGCCGAGCACGATGAGCGCGCTGATTCGCTCGGGGTGGCGCAAGGCCACGTGCAGTGCGACGCGTGCACCCAATGAGTAACCCCCTAGGGCGACCGGTTCGTTGGGCAGTGACGATGCCAGGAGGTCCGCGGTCTGATTGAGCGTCGCTTGCACGTCACTGGAATTGCCATGGCCCGGCAGGTCCGCGAGGAGCAGTTCGTGACTTCCTGCCAGAATGGTACGGAACTGGTGGGCGGACTCGCGAGTCTGGGTGAAGCCGTGCAGCCAGACGAGGCTCTTCCCGGATCCTTGGCGTTCGAATTTGAGGAGAGGCATTGCAACGTAGCGTACCGAGCCCGAGTGACGTGCAGGCGACGTTCGCGGCCACGCTCTTTGACGAGTGGATCCGCAGTGGTTTGCGTGAAGTCGTCGTCGGACCGGGGTCACGTTCGACGCCGCTCGCTCTCGCCGCGGCCGAGCGAGGCGAGTTGACCTTGCACGTGCGCATTGACGAGCGCAGTGCCGCCTTCTTCGCCCTTGGTCGTGCGCTGGCGACGACGCGGCCCGTCGCCATTGTGGTCACCAGCGGTACCGCCGCCGCGGAACTCCACGCCGCCGTTTGCGAGGCCGACCAGGCGAACGTGCCCCTGCTCGTGCTCACCGCGGATCGACCGCCCGAATTGCACGGAGTGGGCGCTCCCCAGACAATTGACCAGCGAGAGCTTTATGGGCCCGCGGTGCGCCTCTACGAAGAGCCGGGAGTCGCTCGCGCCGATGCCGCGTGGTCGTGGAGGGCACTGGCGAGTCGAGTCTGGTTCGCGGCGAGCGGTGCTACTGGCAGCCCGGGACCGGTTCATTTGAACGCGGCGTTCGTTGAACCACTCCTGGGCGCGACGTTGGATTTGCCCCCTGGTCGGGTGAACGGTGCTGCGTGGCGCACAAACGACGAGACGGCCTCGCCAGCGGCGACACTTGACGTCAATGGTGCACGGGTGATCTGTGTCGTAGGTGCCGGGGTGAACGAAGGGATCATCGCGACCTGCCGTGACCTCGACTGGGTCGTGTTCGGTGACGCCACCGCGCGAGGTACGTTGGCGTATTTCGACCCGTTGTTGCGTGACGATGATTTTGCGGCTGCCCAACGACCGGACCTGGTCGTGCGCATGGGAGGAATTCCGGCGTCCAAGGTTCTCGCCGAGCGTCTACGCGAATGGGATACACCCGTGGTGGCCCTCTTGGGATCGGGCGCCGTGGCGGATCCGGACGGACTCGTGTCCAGGTGGCTTGAGGGAGTTCCGCTTCGTGACGTGGCCTCGATGCGGGCCGACTCCAGTTACGCGACGACCTGGTTCGCGGCCTCGAACTCGGTGGGCGAGTACTTGCGGTCACTCGAATCAGATCATGATGAATTGAATGAACCGATGGTCGCGCGCAGCGTCGTCGAACTCAGCGGCGAAAACAACGCGTCGTTGATCGTCGGTTCGTCGATGCCCGTGCGCGACGTGGAATGGTGGGCTGGCGCGCGGCGCAGTCCCACCTACGCGAACCGGGGAGCGAACGGGATCGACGGTGTCGTTTCGACGGTTTTGGGCGTGTGCGCGGGAGCCAAGGGCATAGGACTCCTAGGAGATCTCACCATGCTGCACGACGTCTCGGGATTCGTCGATGGCCTTGGGGCCGCGCAAGGTACGTGCGTGCTCGTGGTCAACGACAATGGTGGCGGAGGGATCTTCTCGTTCCTGCCACAGGCGCAGGCGCTCGGACCCGAACGCTTTGAACAGCTTTTCGGCACGCCCCGTCACCACGACCTCGAAGGAGTTGCGAGGGCTTTTGGTCATCGTGCGTGCAGCGTCAGGACCCGCAGTGAGCTACGCAGCGCCGTGCAACAGGCCCTTACCGAACCGGGCGTCAGTGTCGTCGTGGCAAAAGTGCCATCGCGCGAACGCAACGTCGAGATTCACGATGACTTGGTCCTGTCCCTCAAGAACCGACGAAGTCCGTCACGATGATCGCCACGCTTCCCGCGTCGCTCTTTGCCGCGTTCCCCCTAGCTTTCGCGGCGGGACTGGTCTCGTTCGCCTCGCCGTGCGTGTTGCCGCTCTTGCCCGGTTACCTGGCTTTTCTGAGTGGTTCGACCGCGCGAGTCGAGGGCCGCGGCGGCCGGGGGCGCGCGGTCTTTGGCGCCCTGGCCTTCATCGTTGGTTTCGCCCTCGTGTTTGTCAGTTTTGGCGCATTGTTCGGTGGTCTCGGTGGTTCGATCCGTACCCACGAACGCCTCCTCCAGGAGATCTTCGGGGTGGTGACCATACTTCTTGGGATGTTCTTCGCCGGCTGGTGGCCTTCGTCGTGGCTCCAGCGCGATCGACGCATCCATCATCTGCCGCGAGCCTCGATCATCGGCGCCGGGCTGCTCGGTTTCACCTTCGCGCTCGGTTGGGCGCCCTGTATTGGACCCACCCTCGCCTCGATTTTGGGCCTCGCCGCGGCGAGTAACGGCGCCACGGCGTTTCGCGGTTCGGTGCTCGCTTTCGTCTACTGCCTCGGTCTGGGTGTGCCGTTCTTAGTCGCCGCCTTCGCGACCGAGTGGATGGCAACTACGACGAGCTGGCTTCGTCGTCACGCCAAGGCCGTAGGGGTCGTGGGTGGCGTGTTGCTCATCCTCATCGGTGTCGCCGAAGTCACGGGGTTGTGGAGTTCGTTCGTGGTGTGGCTTCAGGTCCACGTGCCTTCGACGACCACCGTTTTGTAATGCATCGCTCTCCTAGACTGCTTCCATGAGATTTCGCGATGACTGGGAGTTCCGCGGGCTCGTGCACCAGGTCACCGACGAGGCGGTTTTTGACCAACTCGATGCCGGTTCGATCACGGCCTACATTGGCTTTGACCCGACCGCGCCGTCGTTGCACCTCGGTAGCCTGTTGCAACTCTGTAGCCTTCGTCGCCTCCAGTTGTGGGGAAACCGGCCGATTGTCCTCGCCGGTGGCGGCACCGGCTTAGTGGGTGACCCGACCTTCAAAGACGCCGAGCGACCGCTGCTCACCCTCGAGCAGATACACGCCAACGTCGAGGGGATCCGACCTCAACTCGAAAGGTTTCTCGACTTCTCCGTCTCCGCCGGAGTTTCAAGGGCCTCCTTGTTGAACAACGCCGACTGGCTTACCACCATCTCGCTGACCGAGTTTTTGCGCGACGTGGGAAAACACATCACCGTGAACCAGATGATTGCCAAAGAGTCGGTGAAGACGCGACTCGACCGCGACGACGTAGGTCTCTCATTCACCGAATTCTCGTACATGTTGCTCCAGGGTTACGACTTCGTGCGTCTCCACGTCGATTGCGGCTGCACGCTGCAATTGGGTGGCTCGGACCAGTGGGGCAACATCACGGTCGGGACCGAACTCGTGCGAAAGATGACGGGCGATCAGGCTTACGGGCTGACGACGCCGCTGCTACTGCGCGGTGACGGTAAGAAGTTCGGCAAGTCCGAAGGGGGTAACGAGAATGTCTGGCTCGACGCCAAAGTGACCTCGCCCTTCGCGATGTACCAGTACTTGCTCAACGTCGATGACGTCTCGGCTCCGGCGAGTCTTCGCTTCTTCACCTTTCTCTCCCACGAGGAGATCCTGGCGCTCGATGAGGCGACGAGGACCAAGCCTCACGAACGCTTGGCCCAGCGGGCGCTCGCTCGTGAGGTACTCACCTTGGTGCACGGCGAGGACGCCGCTCACAAGGCCGAGCGGGCGAGCGAAGCTCTCTTCAGTGAGGCGATTGACGATCTGGACGAGGTGACGCTGCTCGAAGTCGTGGGTGACGCGCCGTCCTCGCCGTGGGCCAGGACCGAGTTCGCCGAGGGCCTTGAACCGGTCGAACTACTCGTTCGCACCGGGCTCGCCACTTCCAAGGCCGAAGCGCGTCGCTACGTCGAACAAGGTGGTGTCTACGTGAACAACAGACGCCTGGGCGCCAACGAACTCGTCGACGCGACCCGCGCGTTGCACGGTAAGTACCTGGTGATCCGTCGGGGGCGTCACGAGTTGCACCTCGTGGTCGTTTCGTGATCAGGGCCGTTGCGGCCTTACTCGTGGCGGGACTGCTGTTGAGCGCCTGCGGCACCCAAAGCGAGGTGAAGGCGATGTCGGGTTGGATCAACCAGAGTGAGTTTCACCAGAACATGACGACACTCATCACCGACGTTCATCATTCGGCCTCGGCGCTCGAGAAATCTTCGAGCTCGAGCCACGTCTTGCATCTGGTCTGCGCGGTCCTGGTGACTGACACCGAGTCGGCCAACGCCGCGCTTCCGGCTCCGGACCGCCAGTCGACCTCGCTGCTCTCGCGCGCCTACACCGACATCGGCGGGGGTGCGAACACGTGTTACGGGGCCGGCACGAACACTGCTCTTCGTAAGAAGGCGCTGGAGTACTTGAAGAAAGGTTTGGGCGAACTGACCGAGGCGATACTTCGAGTCGACGTGGCGGCGGGGACTTCGCCCGCCTAGGACGTGGGCGGACGAAGGTCGATTTCGAGACGAAGAATCCCGTCCTCGAGGGTTGGCGTGGCGTCGCCGAGCATCGCGAAGTCCTGGAAGTCGAGTTTGGCCGCTTCGAGGAACCTCGCACGATCAGGACCCTCGACGGGCGGCAATCCCCTGCGTTTCACTGCTTCAGCGCGTTCACGGAATCGTAGGACCATCTCGTTGGGATCAAAGGCTTCGCTCATGACTGAATGTTAAAGGGTTGGCCAAGGGACTCGAGTTGGTATCATGGTTTTTCGGGTCAGTTCTACTGAACCGCGGTCGCCGCCAGTTATGGCCCGCGACCAGTGAGGAGTTGACGTGAAAAAAGGCCGCCATCGTCGGTTTGTTGAAGCTCGCGAACTCAAGCGCTCTACTGGACCACGCGCCACCACGTGCGACGAGTGCGGCGCCGCGCCCGAGGACGTCCACGCGGAGTGGTGCCTCGCCGAAGAGGATCGCTACGACGAGATCCTTGGATCGCTCCCACGAACATCGTTCAACGAGGAAGATCCGCTCGCCGCTGAAGGTTAGGCCTTATTGCGTCGCACGGGGTGGGGGAGCAACGTTCCCTTGGGCTGTAGTGCGCGTTGGTCCATGAAGGCGAGCAATTGGTCATAGACGCTCTGGCCGACCATCGCGACGAGTTCTTCGGACATTGAGTCGACGACGCGTTTCTTACCCACGAAGGCGCGTGCGTCCTCGGTGCACCACCAGTGGAACTCATCGCCGCCAGCTCCCCAGTCGCGCCGATTCCATTGCGCGATGCGCGTGATGACCCGGCCGTCGTCTTGGACGTCGTCGTCACGTCGAAGCGGGAGCTGCCAGCAGACTTCTGGCTTGAGCGGAATGTAACTCTCGTCGTTGTCCATGGCCATGACGTGCAACGCACAACCCGCCCCGCGATGGAAGTCGGGTCGGTTGAGGAAGATGCACGCGTCCTTCACCAGTCTGGTGACGATTTCGCCGTTCTTCTTGACGCGCGTGGTGCCATCTTTGCCCTTGGCCTTGAACTGCCACTGGTCCTCGGTGAGACGTTTGGCGGCGCGCTCGACTCGGCGTTGGTCCTTCACGTCGCTGAAATGAGCGCCGTAACTGCAACAACCTTGGACGAGTTCGGGCGAGGCCTCGGTGAGGACGCCCTGGCAGCCGTTGCCGAAGATGCAGGTCCAATTGCTTTCGAGGAACGTCACGTCGAACATCCAGGTCCGCTGGCGCTTCGTGTCGTCGAAACTCACCCATTCGTGGGTATCGGGGGGGATTGAGGTCACACGCAAAACTTAGTGTGCGTCAGCACCACCGGTCACCACCTCTAGACTTGGACCATGACTACCGTCGAGACTTTTGACATCCTGAAACTCACCGACGAGGCGCGCAACGTCGTACTGGACGCCCTCGCGAACGAGGAGCAGAGTGACGCGCTCGCCCTCTGGGTCGAGGTGACTGGCACGCGCGGTCCGGGTTACTCCTACGATCTGTACTTCTCGGACCGGGCTGACGCGCCCGAGGGCGCGGCGATCGGCAGTGACGGTGGCGTGACCATCGTGGTACCAAAGGCCAGCGTCGAGCGATTGCGTGGCAGTCGTTTGGAGTTCGCGAGTGACGGTGGAGGCGGACTCGTGCTCGTCAATCCCAACGTCCCCACGCCCGAGGAGGTCAATCCCGGGGTTCCCGCCGAGATCCTGGCCCTGGGCGTCGAAGGGCCCACGGCCGTGTTCGCGATCAGCGTCCTCGAGCAGAACATCAACCCATCGATCGCTTCGCACGGTGGGCGCGCCGACCTCGTGGCGATGGACGAGGAGAAGAAGGTCGCCTACATCAAGATGTCGGGTGGCTGTCAGGGATGTGCGATGAGTCGTATGACTCTCTCCCAGGGTATTGAGACCACCTTGCGCGAGGCGATCCCCGAACTCACCGAGGTGATTGACGTCACCGACCACGCCTCGGGCGTGAACCCCTTCTACACGAACGAGTAGCAGTCTCGCGCACGCCTAGAATTGAGGAATGTTGCGCTTCCTTACGGCTGGCGAGAGCCACGGTCCCTCACTGAGTGTCATTGTTGAAGGATTGCCGTCGGGTCTGGCGATCACCGAGGAGCAGATTGGCGACGAGCTCAGTCGTCGGCGTCTGGGCTACGGGCGCGGACCGCGCATGCGATTCGAACGTGATGAAATCCGACTGATCGGAGGGATCCGCCACGGTCGCACGTTGGGCTCGCCCGTCGCGATTGAGATCCTGAATTCCGAGTGGCCCAAATGGGAACAGGAGATGTCCGCCGCTCCGGGTGCGCCGAAGGACAAACTGACCAAACCGCGACCCGGTCACGCCGACCTCGCAGGGATGCAGAAATACGCCTTCGACGACGCGCGCGACGTTCTCGAGCGGGCCAGTGCGCGCGAAACCGCGGCTCGCGTCGCGGCGGGCGCGCTCGCCAAGGCCTTGCTCGTTCACGTCGGAATCAGCGTCGTAAGCCACGTGGTGCGAATTGGTCAGGTCGCTGCGCCGTTCAATGTTCGCCCTCTACCCGAGGACCTCGGTGTCGTGGACGAGAGTGAGGTGCGGTGCTTTGACGCGGCGACCGCCACCCAGATGGTCGCCGAGATTAAAGCCGCCGCAAAAGAGGGCGACTCACTTGGTGGCATCGTCGAGGTGATTGCCTACGGAGTACCAGTTGGACTGGGCAGCCACGTGCACTGGGACCGCAAACTCGACGGGCTCCTTGCGGGCGCGCTGATGAGCATCCAGGCGGTCAAGGCGGTGGAGATCGGTGACGGTATGGTCCAGGCCTCCCAACGGGGCAGTGTCGCTCACGACGCCATCGCGGTGGATGAATCCTTTAACCAGGGGGGTGGTTACATCCGACGAAGTGATCACGCCGGTGGACTCGAAGGGGGAATGACCTCCGGAGCCCCGGTGATTGCCAAGGTCGCGATGAAGCCTCTCGCTACGCTCAATCGTCCCGTCCTCGAGACCGTCGACGTCGCGACGGGGGAGTCGGCCGTCTCGTTCAAGGAACGTACGGACGTCACCGCCGTGCCAGCCCTAGGGGTCGTCGCTGAGACGATGATGGCCCTCGTTTTGGCTAACGAAGCCCTGCGAAAGTTTGGTGGTGATTCGCTCGAGGAGTTCGTGCGTAACCACGATTCCTACGTGGCCCATCTAGGATCAACGGCTTCGCACGCACGAACCGAATAGTCGTGGCGCGCCTCGTGCTAGTCGGACTGCCGGGAACGGGCAAGACCACGGTAGCGAGAGAACTGGGCAGACTATGGGACGTGGTCGCAATGGACACCGACGAACTGTTGAGTCGGGCGGTGGGGTGCGCGGCGCCCGAGTACCTGCGCCGACACGGAGAGGTGGAGTTTCGTCGCCGTGAGCATGAGGCGCTGGACGAGGCGCTCGCGAATACCGGCGTGGTTGCGACCGGCGGGGGTGTCGTCACGCTCGAAGCGGCTCGTCGCCAACTCGAGAGCCAGACGACCTACTGGCTTGACTGCGCCGACGAGGAGATACTCGCGCGGGTGGGTGAAGGCGACCGGCCCTTGTTGGGGGAGGATCCCGCAGGTTCTCTCGCACGTTTGCGAACCCAACGAGAACCCTGGTATCGAGAGGTATCGCGCGCGCGCATCGACTCCTCGGGGACACTGGATGAAGTGGTAGCCCTGATCCTGGACGAGTTAGAGAGGACGCAGACGTGATAGTCGAAGTCGCGCTCGGGGGTCGTTCCTACGACGTGCTGATCGGACCTGGCGTGCGCCACCAATTGGAAGCCGTTCTGAGCGAGCGCTGCGTGGAGTACCAAACATGCGTGGCGATCACCTCGGCGTCTCTGCGAACCCAGCCTTGGTTCGATTTTCTTTCATTTCAAGGCGTGCACGTGCTCGAAGTCCCCGAGGGCGAAAGTGCCAAGACCTTCGAGACCCTCGAGTGGGTGTGCGAACAGCTGGCGTCGCTTAACGTGTCGCGCGCGGACGTGGTCGTAGGGGTCGGTGGCGGGGCGATCACCGATCTCGCGGGATTTGCGGCGGCGGTGTACTTGCGAGGCGTACGACTGATCCAGGTGCCCACGACACTGGTGGGCCAGGTGGACGCGTCGATCGGGGGAAAGACTGCCGTGAATCTGGAGGCGGGAAAGAACCTCGTGGGTGCCTTCCACCAGCCCGTGACGGTTCTGTGTGATTACGAGACGCTCGAGACTTTGCCCGAGCGCGAGCGTCTGAGCGGCATGGGCGAGGTCGCCAAGTGCTGGCTGCTCGACGGCCTGCACGCCAACGACCTGCTCGGGACTTCTCTCGAGGAACTGATCTGTCTTTCGGTGAACCTCAAGGCGATGATCGTGAGTAACGACGAGTTCGAGGGTGGTGAGCGCGCTCTGTTGAACTACGGGCACACGCTCGCGCACGCGTTGGAGGTCCTGGCACTTCATCGTGACCGCGACGAGTTGCGTCATGGCGAAGCAGTCGCAATTGGACTTGGCTACGCCGCGCGCCTCGCGTACGCACTGGGCCGGGTGGACGCGTCGGTGATCACGAACCATGACGAAGTGTTAAAAGCACTCGGCCTGGCCGTTCGTCTGCCCAAAGATCTCAGCAATGTCGACATCGTGCGCGCCATGGGGCACGACAAGAAGGCCCAACACGACTTAACCTTTGTGTTGGCGGGTCCGGGTGGATTCGACGTGGTTCGAGACGTCGACCCCGAGGTCGTCGCAACGGTCCTAGAGGAGTTTCGAGGTGAACAATGAGTAAAGAGATTCTCCTGTTGTCGGGACCGAACCTGGACCAGTTGGGCTCGCGCAGCCCCGAGATCTACGGAAGTCAGACCCTCGAGGAGCACGTCGCGCGCTTCAGTGAACAAGCCAAGATTCTCGGTTTCAGTGTGGTTCACTTGCAGTCCAATTTCGAAGGCGATCTCATCGAAGCAATACACGCGGCTCGCGAGAGCGCGCAGGCGATTGTTATCAACGCGGGTGCACTCACGCACACTTCCTGGGCTCTCGCGGACGCCCTGGCGATGTTCGGCGGCGTGAAGGTGGAGATTCACCTGTCCAATCCCGCGGCGCGCGAACCCTATCGGCACGTCAGTACCTTGGCGGGCGTGGTAGATGGATCCATCGCAGGTTTTGGCGCCACGAGCTACGACCTCGCCCTTGACGCAGTCGCGCGTCTGTCGATCTAGCCCGAGAAACGGACCTGTGGTCCTTGCCTAGAATGGGCAACGCTACATTTGCGAAAGGTACGTGGCCCATGGCGGCAATCTCAACTTCGGATATCAAGAACGGCATTACCCTCAAGATTGACGACGGGCTCTTTACCGTTATTGAGTTCCAGCACGTGAAGCCCGGCAAGGGAGGGGCTTTCGTGCGCACCAAGTTACGTAACGCCCGCTCCGGCGCCGTGATCGAACGGACCTATCGTTCCGACGAGCGCCTCGAACAAGCCATCATCGATAAGCGCGACACGCAGTATCTCTACCGTGACGGCGACGACTATATATTCATGGACCAGTCGAACTACGAGCAGGTTCCGGTCTCGTCAAAGAACTTGGGCGACGCCTCAAACTTCCTTAAAGAGACGGGCAAGGCCATGCTGATTCTTCACGACGATGAGATAATCGGCATCGAACTGCCCGCGTCGGTCGAATTGGCGATCGCCGAGACCGAGCCGGGTATCCAGGGAGACCGCGTGTCGGGAGCGCGCAAGCCGGCGACACTCGAGACGGGCTTCGTGGTCCAGGTCCCGTTGTTCGTCGGTCCCGGCGAGATCATCAAGGTCGACACTCGAACCGGTGAATACATGACGCGGGCCTGATGAGCGAATTGGGTCAACAGCGTCATCGTGCCAGAGAACGGGCGCTCGAGATCCTCTACGAAGCGAATATCAAGGAACGCCCGATCGCCGAAATCGTCGCGGCTCTACCACTCGCGCCCGACCCCTACACCGTTGCCATCGTCACCTCCACCGAGCTTCACCAATCTCGGGCCGAGTCACTCATAAGTGAGTTCTCCACACAATGGTCGCTCGATCGCATTGCGCTGATCGATCGGCTCATCATGATCATGGCGATTGGCGAGTTGTTGCTCGACGATGCGCCGCCGCGCGCCGTTGTCATGGATGAAGCGGTCGAGATGGCCAAGGTCTTCTCGACGGACGGTTCGGCTTCTTTCGTGAACGGTGTGCTGGCGGCCTGCGTGGAACACCTCGAGTAGCGCGTACGAGAAGCTCGCCCACGCGTCGCGCCGTTTTCACGAACCTTAAAGGTAAATGAAAACTTATTGTTCTGCCCGCGATCGCTGCATCCCTGTCCGAGCGGGGTCGGCCACTCTTGAAGTTTTATGTACCGACGCCCAGCCTCTTTCGCCGCCCGGCCGCGCAAGTAACGAGTGTTCGTTTTCCTAGGATTTTCCAACATTTCAGGGGTGTGAACAAGGCGTCGGGAATTCAATTTGAAGTTGTACCGCCAGAAGTTCCCTCCGACTCGCGCACCGCGAACTCCTTCGTACGAGCCTTCAATATGTGGCGACCATTAGCCTTAGGAAGAATCTTCTTATGTAAGTGATTGCCAGAGTCTTGCCTCGTCGGCGACGCCGGATATCTTCGTTGTTGAGCTGTCGGTCAACAAAGAGTCACAAGGAGCGGTGTATGTCTATAGCGGGAAGACTTACCACGGTCGTCGTCGCCTTCTTGGTGGCGGTGGGCTTGGTGCTCGCAGCGGTGGCGGCGTTTCTTACGCCGGGCACACCAGGTGGCGTCGTCAACTTCACGAAAGCTCAAGCCGCTGGCCAGCCTGTGAACCTGACGGTACAAACTGTGGGCTCAATTGGAACTGGACTGCACCCCACGTGGGTTTCGTATCTCGTGAAGAACCCCCAAGGTAAGTGGGTCCACGAAACCACTTGGGAACTCCCCGCGCACACCCTGGTGCACATGACTGTCTACCAGTACGACTCGGGTAGCCCTCTGCGCAACCAGGAGTGGGGCCAGGTTCAAGGCACCATTGGCGGAACAGCAACTTTGAACGGCTCGACGTACTCGCAGTACGACTCCTATACCGGTAACGGCGTCGGACACACGTTCGCGATACCCACGCTCGACCTGAGCGTGCCACTGATCGGCGTGAGCCCAACGGCGACGAATGTCTGTGGGGTGGCGCCGTGCCATTTCAATTCGCCGCACAACATCATCACCTTCAGCTTTAAGACCCCCGGTGCAGGCAACTACCCGTGGCAGTGTTTCGTGCCGTGTGGTCTTGGATACTTGTACGGGAACGGAGGCCCGATGTCTACTCAGAATTACATGGGCGGTTTCCTTGACGTGGTAGCTCAATAATGTCGTCGGAGAACTCAATGAATAAAGACCCCAACCACCTGCGCCGTATTTTCGTCATCACGGCGGTCCTTTCGGTCGCCGCCGATTTGCTGTACTGGTTCCTCGCGGGCCCTCACATCCCACCGGGACGTATGACGTCCACGGCTAGTTCGAACCAATGGGACTTCAATATCCTCATGGTGATCGCGCTGCCCGTGCTTATCGGAGTTTGGGTCTTCCTGGGTTACACGATCGCGAACTGGAGTTCCAAGCGCGCGAGCGCACCCGAACCCAAGGGTGGTGCCGCTGCTCGTTCGAACATGAAAGCGCAAACGCTTTGGATTGTGATCACGTCGGTGGTCGTCTTGTTCCTCGCGGGATTCGGTACCTTTGAACTCATCATCGGCGACGGCTCGGGCGGCGGCGAAGGGCCAAACCCGGTTTGGGAACCGGCGGGTGCCGCGCAGGCCGAGACCGCCGCGCTCACGTCCTCGGCGTCCTGGGCTCCGGGCAAGGTCCTCGTAGTGCAGGTGATTGCCCAGCAATGGAAATTCACGTACCGCTACCCCCAGTTCGGTGGCTTCGAGTCAGCGCAGTTGATCCTCCCCAACGACACGACGGTCGCGTTCAACGTGACGTCGCTGGACGTCATCCATAGTTTCTGGGCCTACCAGCTCGAAGTGAAGGCCGACGCAAACCCACAGGAGAATAACGTCGCCTTCACCACGACCAAGCAGTTGGGTCAATTCACGGTGCGCTGCAGCGAACTCTGCGGTCTCTGGCACGGTGCGATGTACGACTTCGGCAAGGTCGAGACGAGGAGCAATTTCACCAATTGGGCGACCACCACCGAAAGCGCGAACTCCGCCAACACCGCTGACCTTCCCGCTTTTGCTTGGACCTACGTACCTGACGCGAACGGCGCGGCGGGCGGCTACTACCCCGACGGTACCGTGACTCCCTACAGCACCGTCGAGACTTATGGTGCGAAGCAGGCGGCGTCATGAACCAACACGAAGTGAAAAGCGAACGTAAAACGATGAAGCTAGAAACGGAGACCGCGCGATGACCATAAGCGCCGAACGACCGACGAAGAGTGTGGCCACGAGCGCCTCGCCACCCACGAGTCGGGGTGTCAGTTGGACCCAGCGGCCGGGGTGGATGAGTCAGCATTTGGGAACGGCGATCGTCGTCGCCGTTTTGGGCTACACGTTCGGACACTGGCTCGGGAACTACATAACGAGTGGCTACCCCTACATTGCCAACAGCGGACAGAACGCTGCGGCCAATGCTCTGGCCCTTACCTTTGGGGTTGCGGGTTGGTTGCTCGGCATCGGAGCGCTCAACTACCCACTCGCCAAGTTGGTGGGTAAGGAGCCGGAAAAGGATACGCCGGTCGATGGTTGGTCCAAGTACTTCCGCTACACGCTCGACCACAAGGTCGTCGGACTGCAGTACGTGGTCGGTGTTCTGCTGTTCCTGTTCACCGGTGGGCTTCTCGCGATGGCGATTCGTACAGAGTTGCTGAGTCCCACCACTCACGTGTTCGGTCCTGGAACCTACATCGAGATCGTGAGTGAACACGGCACGATCATGATGATGATGGCGACGTCAATCATCGTGGGACCTCTCGGTAACTACCTCATTCCCCTGATGATCGGTTCTCGCCGCATGGCGTTCCCGCGTATCGAGGCTTTCAGCTTCTGGATCTTCATTGCTGGTTACGGCGTGATCTTCTCCGCGTTGCCATACGGCGGTTTTCCGACCGGCTGGACCGGGTACGCGCCCCTGCAGACTCAGGCGGGGCCGGGAATGATTTCCTACCTCCTCGGCTTTGCGGTCATCGGACTAGGAATGATGGCGGCGGGCTTTAACATCGCGGCCACGATCATCAACTGTCGAGCGCCGGGCATGACCTGGAGCCGGGTGCCGATCTTCGTTTGGTCCATCCTGGCGACCGCCGCGCTGTTGACACTGGCGACGCCGACGCTCTTCGCCGCTGGACTCTTTGGCGTACTCGACAAGACGGTGCAGACGGCCTTCTACGTGACTGAACACGGAGGTAGTTCGTATCTGTGGGAGAACCTGTTCTGGTTCTTCGGTCACCCTGAGGTATACATCATGGCGTTACCCGGCTTTGGCATCGTCGCTGAGATCTTGCCAGTCTTCACGCGAAAACCGCTGTTCGCCTACAAGGTCGCTGCGGCGGGCATGATTGGCGTCGCCCTGCTTTCATTCTTCGTCTGGCAGCATCACCTTTTCCAGAGCGGTATCAACCCGGACATGCGACCTCTTTTCATGCTCACCACAGAGTTGATTTCGATTCCGACGGGGTTCATCTTCCTCGTAGGGATGGGAACGTTGTATAGAGCGAAGATCAGATTTGAAGTACCCATGTTGTTTGCGATGGCGGTGTTCTTCAATTTCCTGATTGGTGGCGTGACGGGAGTGTTCCTCTCGGACGTACCGGTGAACGTGACCGTGCACGGTGGATTCTTTGTGCTTTCGCACTTCCATTACACGATTATGGGTGGTCTGCTCTTCGCGTTCATGGCGGGTCTGTACTACTGGCTACCCAAGATGACGGGCCGGATGATGAACAAGAAGTTGGGCCAGTGGCACTTCTGGACGATGTTTGTCTTCTTTAACCTGACCTTCTTTCCGATGTTCATCATCGGTCTTCTCGGCCAGCCGCGTCGCGTCTTCACCTACGCGCGCAACCTCACCTTCTTGAACGACTTCTCTTCGATCAGTGCGTTCCTCCTCGGCTTCTCGTTCTTGATCTTCTTCGCGAACTTGATGTGGTCGATGTACATCAAGCCGGTAAAGGCGCCGGCGAACCCCTGGGACTCGCTGGGTCTCGAATGGCAGACCGCGAACCCGATTCCCTTGTACAACTTCGAGCGAATCCCAGTGATCATGACCGACCCTTACCACTACAGCGAAGTCGACGCACCCGCGTTGGCGGATCTTGGCTTGAGTGGACCGGGTGCCAAAGCATCATCGTCATCCGGTAAATCGGACAAGAAGTAAGTGGAGAGATCACGATGACTGATACGTCACACAATCAAAAACCCTTCAGCGAGACGCCCGAGGAGGTCGAGTACGAACTTCGCGGGCAGATTGGCGCAATTTGGTCCGGGGGACGTCTCTTCATTGGGATGTACACCTTCCTCTTGGCGTCATTGGCGTTCTCGTACTTCTACTTGCGCGCAGCGAACAATGGACTGCTGTGGCGACCCCACAACATCACTGCGCCGACCAGCTACGGCTGGACGATCTGGACATTGAGCCTGGTAGCAGCAGCCCTCGTGCTCTTTGGGCAACGTCGACTTCGCTCGGGCAATGTCCTGGACTGGCAGGTGGCCGGTTGGGTCGGTGTCGCGTGCGGGCTCGGGGCTCTGGGCGCCCAGATCTGGGAGTTCACCGCCGTGCCGTTCTACCCGGGTTCGAGCGGCTACGCGTCCACGTTCATTGGATGGTCGGTGATCAATATCGGCACCCTGGCGGTCGCCACCTACTGGCTCGAGACCACGCTTGCGCGATCACTCAGAATGAGGAAAAAGTCGGGAGGGGCGAGCCCCGAGCTAGCGACGACGGCGTCGGCGCGGCTCTTCCGGGCCAACGTCTCATCGATGACGTACTTCTGGGGATTCGTCGCACTAAGTGGTGCACTCTTCCTCGCCATGTTCTACCTGCTGTAGACGTTTGCGTGTGCTGTTCGGTTCTAGAAGTGCTGGAAACTTGAGGTTCAAGGGTTAGGGTTGGGGGTGATGATGCAGACAGTCGATATCTACATCGGTGCGCAAGTGCTGACTACGGTGGTTCCCTTGGGCGTCTTGTTCGGCGTGTTGCTGTGGGTGTTTTTTCAACGTAACCCTTCCGAGTGAGCGAAGGGACTTCGTCGTCCGGCTCAGTTAAAGCGATCCGGACGTTTCGTAACTATGTTTGCGTTTTCGGGCTGCTGTTACTCATCCTGTGTTGCGTGCCGCCTTTTTGGGGATGGTCACAACGATACGAGTACATCCAAGCGATGCAGTTCATTTCATTTTCGGTCTTGATCCCTGCACTCTTCGTCGTTGGTGCGCCGTGGCGTTGGATTGGTCTCGCGTCGTCGCAGCCACCGTCGATCGATGACGATGGTCACTTTGAGATTGAGCGTCCACCTCGGCTCATTGACCGTTACGTGCTTGTTCGACCACGTCAAACGAGCAACGTTCGCGCCATCTGGCTGATGGTCGCCTTCATCGCGCTGACGATTTTTTGGCGCGCCGCGCCGGTGCTTGACTTCACCGTTCGTCACGGCTGGGTGGTTGTTTTCGAATCGCTGAGTACCCTCGTGGTGGGTGTGGTGTTGTGGACCGATCTGGTCGAGTCCCCGCCGCTTTCGCCAGGCGCCACACGCCCTTATCGGATTGGCATGTCGGCGGTGGCGATGTGGGCGATCTGGGTGTTGGCCTACCTTGACGCCATGTCACATTCCTCGTGGTACTCCGTTTTTCATCACGTCGCGGGTCACGGCATTTCTCAGGCGGCGGATCAGCAGTTCACCGCGGCGGTGCTCTGGTTCTCATCGGCTGCGGCGTTCTTGCCGTTGGTGTTTTGGAACCTCGTGCACTGGCTCCAGTCAGAGGAGAATCCGACCGACGAACTCAACCGGATGATTCGCCGCGAGAGGTCGATCGGGCCCTAAGAGGGTCCATTCGCCCCAGAGTCACTCAGGTACCGGTTAAGTGGCGAAGGACGGGTAGCGCTGGCTTCTTGAGTACGCCGTCAATCTTGCTGGCCGCTTGGACCTCGTTGATCGCGGCCTGCCGGTCTTTCTGGAGTTGCGCTTCTTCTTTCGTCAGATTCTTGATGTACTTCTTGTCGCCGGGGTGCACGAAGAGATTCTGGATATCTTCGATCGCCGCGAGCGCGTCAGAAGTGGACCAGGTCACCACGGTCGAGAGCATCTGATCGACGTGTTTGCCGGCGTTTGAGTCGGTGACTTCGATGTTGTTGGTTAGGTCGTAAATCGCACCACTGGCGAACGAGCACGCCGTCTGATCGTTGACGAGCTGGCCTGGCACCGCAGACAGGTCAGCGGCGGAAAGTTGCCCCGCGAGGCTCTCGTTGTAGAAGTTGAAGCTCTCCTTGACCGCGTAGATGCACGGGGCGAGGTCACCGTTGATCGCCACGATGGCATCGTTCTGGGTGACGCGGTCTTGGGCCTTGGTCGAATGCGTCGGCAGGTCGGTGATTACCGAGACGCCCACCACGACGATCACCGAGACGAGGATGAGGAACCACGGCCGACGATAGAACGAGACCTTGAACGTCGACAACGACGACCCGGCCATGGACGCCGGATCGAAGTTTGATGACTCGAGGGAATGAAGGTCGTCGGTCACTTCACAAGACTATCGGCGGTCGTTGCGACGCCTTTCGCAAAACGACGAACGAAGCTGGACTTGAGAGTGAAAACACCGTTCGTGCCTTCACTCGCGAAAGGCGTGGCCTGCGCTACAAGTTGATGATTCGTTGAGATGAAGTACATGACGTTGTTGTGCGTCACTTCTGTCTTGGCGACGCCGACTTTGATCCGCACGCCGTAGCTGGTCCAGACTGAATTGAGTTCCTTGAGCGAACCGGTGAGAAAAACGACGTTGGGCGCAGTGAGCAGACCGGGTTCCGAGAGCGCAATCGGGCGCGCTTTGACGCCGATCGCGCGCGGATCGGTGTTGACGAGGGCGAATTCAACCTTGCTGGCGTCGCTTCCCAGAAACGCCTGAGCCTGCTTGACTTCATTGCCCAGAACTGGGCAAAGGTCGTTGCAGATCGCGTTCTCGAACATGAGCACGATCACTTTTCCATCGGAGCGACGAAGTTTCCACTGGTGGTCGCGCTGAGTTCGCAACGTGAAGGCGGGAGCGGTGGCGTTTGCTATCTCCTTGAGGTCCATGAATTGGTCCACGCTCAACGAGTTCAGCGAGCTGATTGGCGTAAGGTTCGCGTTCGAAGGCAGAAATTTCGTCGTGGCGTTACTGGTAACACCGAAACCGCCAACGAAGTGCTCGATTGCCCCACCGCCCAGGCCGAGGACCACGAAAGCCACCAGCATCCACGCGACGGCCTTGGCAGGGATGGGAGCGAGACCCCCCCTGTGGCGGAGGTTTCGGTCCACGGGCGCGCTCGAGCGGAACATGGCGGCGCGTTCTTCCTCGCTGAGTCGCGGCGCGGTCGTCACGTCGTTCTCGCCTTCGGTCATGTTGGTCACGCGCCCCCTCGACGTCGTTCGATTCTAGTTCCGGCGCCTTCGTGCCTTCTTCAGCGGTTCGCGCTCGTCGCCGAGTGCAAAAACGCCGAGTGTAGGGTACTCGTGTGGAGGGTACCAAGGGGACGGACGCCGAGGTTCCAAAAGAGCACCGGGCACGTCGACTGACCGGGGCNNGTCTACATGTGGTGGAACGTCCTCGATCCCGATCGTCAGTCCCGAGTCAAGTTGAAAAAGACCAAGCAGCTCGCGCCTGAGTTTCACGGCATGTTGAATGCGTGGGAAGAGCACCAGCGAGCATTGACCGAGGAGAATGAGGCTCGCGACACCGACGGCGAGAAACGCACGCACTAGGCCGCGCGTACGGCGCACGTTCGCCGATCGAGTGGTTCTTGGTTGGTGGCGTACTCGCCATGGATCGATTCGGCTGCTAACGTGGACGACAGAAGTCGTGAAGCGGATCCTGTGAGGTTCGTACGGCGGGAGAGACATGAGCAGTGATAAGCAACGCCAGACGCCCCCGGGTGATCTGGCATTTTTTGCGAAGAGCCAGCTTCTTACGAGCGAAGAAGTGGAACGAGCTCTCAAGCGCATGGCCCACGAGATCGTCGAGCGAAATCACGGTTCGCCGCAGCTCAGTGTGATCGGACTACAGGTCGGTGGGGTTGCCTTTGGCGTGAGGATCGCCCAGTTGTTGAGTGAGATTCTCGGCACCGAGGTCTCGCTCGGGTTCTTGGACGTCTCGTTCTATCGCGACGACCTGCACCGAAACCCCATCCCGAAGTCGACGGCGACCACGATCGACCACGACCTCACCGACCGCACCGTGGTCCTCGTGGACGACGTCCTCTTCACCGGTCGCACCATTCGCGCCGCGCTCAACGCCTTGTCGGATTGGGGGCGGCCGCACTCGGTCCAGCTCGCCGTCATGGTCGACCGGGGACACCGCGAACTGCCGATTCGCCCCGACTACGTGGGAAAGAACCTTCCGACGTCGCTCGATGAGGCGATCCGCGCGACGATCGAAGGCGTCTGGATCGGTACCAAGGAGTCGTCATGAACGGATCAATTCGCGGCCAGAACCTACTCACCCTCAACGATCTCTCGCGCGAGGCGCTCGTCGAGGTACTCGACACAGCCGAATCCTTCGTCGAGGTGAATCGGCGGACCATCAAGAAGGTTCCCGCTCTGAAAGGACGCGTGGTGGCGTCCTTGTTCTTTGAAGAGTCGACGCGCACCCGGCTCAGTTTCGAGACGGCAGCCAAACGACTCTCGGCCGACGTCCTCTCACTCGCGGTCGCCTCGAGCAGTGTGAAGAAGGGCGAGTCCTTACGCGACACGATCGCCACCATCGATGCGCTGGGGATTGACGCCGTGGTGATGCGCCATCAATCGAGCGGAGCGGCGATGCAGGTGAGTCGCTACGTGCCCCAAGTTCGCGTCATCAACGCCGGTGACGGCCTACATCAACATCCGACTCAGGGACTGCTCGACGCATTCACCGTACGTCAGGTGTTGAGCGAGCGCGCCGGTACTAGTGGCGTCGAGACGGGTGCGGAACTCTTTGACGGACTTAAGGTGTTGATCGTCGGCGACATCCGCCACAGTCGGGTGGCGCGTAGTGACATCGCGGCCTACTCGGCTCTGGGGTGCCAGGTACGCGTGGCGGCACCGGGAACGTTGCTACCGAGCGACATCGAGAACTGGCCGGTGCAGGTAGTAAACGACTACGACGAAGCACTCGAGTGGGCCGACGTCGTGGCCCTGTTACGACTACAGCGCGAACGAGGTTCGGGATCGTTCGTGCCCTCGTTGGGCGAGTTCACGCAGACCTTCGGTTTGACGTTGGCGCGCGCCAAGCGTCTGCGTCCGACCACCCTCATCATGCACCCCGGTCCCATGAACCGAGGCGTCGAGATTGATTCACGGGTCGCGGACCTGCCGAGCGCGGTCGTTGAGCGTCAGGTCGCCAACGGCGTGCCCATTCGAATGGCGGTGCTCTATCTCACCGTGGCCGGAACCAATGAAGGAGTGTCGTGAGTTCGTTCTTGTTGCGTGCAGGGTTGGTCGTTGGGCCTCAGACGAGCCGGGTGGCCGACGTACTCGTGATCGACGGGAAAGTCGCCGACGTCGGCACTGACCTATCGGCGCCCCCGGGTTGTCACGTCGTCGACGCCCGTGAGTGCTGGGTCGGACCGGGTTTTGTCGACCTGCACACGCACCTGCGTGAACCGGGTCGCGAGGAGGCGGAGACGATCGAGAGTGGAGCCCTCGCGGGAGCGGTCGGCGGTTACACGGCGCTGATGGCGATGCCGAACACCGAACCGACACTCGACAACGTCGCGCTCGTGTCGTACGTGCTCGACCGCGGCGCACGCACGCCCCTGGACATTGCGGTGGCGGGAGCAATCACGGTGGGTCGCCGGGGTGAGAACCTGGCGCCACTGGCCGAGATGGCTGAACTCGGGGTCCGGCTCTTCAGCGACGACGGAATGGGCGTGCAGGATCCCTCACTCATGCGACGGGCGTTGACCTACGCGCGACCCCTCGGCGTACGACTCGCGCAACATTGCGAGGACGAGCTCCTGGCGGCGGGCGGGTCGATGAACGAGGGCGCGGTGAGCAGCCGTTTAGGCCTCGTGGGCCGGCCCGCGCTCGCCGAGGAGCTCATGGTGCAACGCGACATCGAACTGGTCGCCCTGACCGGAGGTGCGCTGCACTTCATGCACCTGTCGACCGCACGGTCGCTCGAGCTCGTCGCACAAGCCCGCCTTCGAGGTCTGCCGGTCACCTTCGAGGTCGCGCCGCATCACCTGACCTTGGACGAGACATCGTGCGAGCAGTTTGATCCGATATTCAAAGTCCATCCTCCACTTCGTCCGCGCGCGGACGTCGACGCGCTACGTGAGGCCTTGCGCGCTGGAACCATCGACGCGGTGGCGACCGACCACGCGCCGCACGCCCCCGAACTGAAGGACCTGCCCTTTGATGAGGCGCCCGCGGGGATGCTCGGGCTCGAGTACGCCGCGGCGCTCACCTTCGAGGCGCTCGGTGACGCGCCCAACCCGCAGCTCTTCTTCTCGGTGCTGAGTCGCGAACCCGCTCGCATCGCCCAACTTCGACACGACGACGTTCGCGTTCGTCATGGCGCGCACGGCGGGTGCGTGAGCGAAGGCGAGGACGCCAACCTGGTGGTGTTCGATCCGTTGATGTCCTGGACCGCGCGCAACGAGGATCTGCACAGTCACGCGGTGAACAGTCCCTATGACGGAAGAACGATGACTGGTCGGGTGCGGGCCACGCTCGCCAAGGGCGCGCTCGTGGTAAACGACGGGTCGCTGGTGTGATCCGTCCTTGCGCGCTGCTCGTACTGAGTGACGGCACGACCTTCGAAGGATTCGCCGCGGGCTACCTCGCCGATGATGGTGTCACGACTGGTGAGTTCGTGTTCAACACCGCCTTGAGCGGCTACCAGGAAGTGATCACTGACCCGAGTTACGCGGGCCAGATCATTGCCTTTACCTATCCCCACATCGGGAACTACGGCGTGTCGCCACTGGACGACGAAGCGTTGCGACCTTGGTGCCGGGGGCTGGTGATGCGCGACCTTTCGGACCTTCCTTCGAACTGGCGCTCGGTGGGCCCGCTCGAGGGTTTCCTGCGCCAGCATCGGGTGCCGGCGATCGTGGGGATCGACACGCGCCGACTCACTCGTCACCTGCGTGCCCACGGCGCGCTTCCGGGCGCCTTTGGTCACGCCGAGGAGTCCGTGGTGCGCGACGCGGCCACGCACGCAAAAGGTACCGATGGTGCCGACTTGGTCACTGCGGTCTCGACGCCCACCGCCTACGAAAGTGGTGCGGGCGACGTGCACGTGGTCGCGTTCGACTACGGCATCAAGACCACCATGGTGCGCCAGCTCGGCGAACGCTTTCGCGTCACCGTGGTGCCCTCATCGACGAGTGCGAAAGAGGTACGTGAGTTGGGCGCGGACGGGGTCTTCTTATCCAACGGACCCGGCGACCCCGCGGCGCTCGCCTCGAACGTGGCCGTGGTTACGCAGTTGCTGGGCACGGTACCGATCTTTGGCATATGTCTGGGTCATCAGCTGCTCGCGAGCGCCCTGGGAGGCTCCACCTTCAAACTTCCCTTCGGTCACCACGGCAGCAATCACCCCGTCAAGGACCTGTCGAGCGGGCGCATTGAGATCACCGCTCAGAACCACAACTACGCCGTGATCCCTGACTCGCTCGAACGCGGGATCGTGAGCCACGTGAACCTGAACGACGGGGTCATCGAGGGAATCTCGTCCGCCCAGGATCGTTGCTTCTCGGTCCAGTACCACCCCGAGGCCGGACCGGGGCCCCACGACGCGCGCTACCTCTTTGATCGCTTCGAGTCGCTCTTGCGCCACGGATCACTGGAGCGTGCCTAGTGCCTCGAAGAGACGACATTCACTCGATCATGGTGATTGGTTCGGGGCCGATCGTGATCGGTCAGGCGTGCGAGTTCGACTACTCGGGTACCCAGGCCTGTCAGGTGCTTCGCGAGGAGGGTTACAAGGTGATCCTGGTGAACTCGAATCCCGCCACGATCATGACCGACCCCGCGACCGCGGACGTGACCTACGTCGAACCACTCGACGTCGAAGTACTGGTCGACATCCTCGAAAAGGAGCGACCCGACGCCCTCCTGCCGACCCTCGGGGGCCAGACGGCGCTGAATCTCACGATGGAACTGGTGCGCCGTGGGGTGACCGAGCGCCTCGGTGTCGAAGTGATTGGTGCACGGCCCGAAGCGATCGCGACCGCGGAGGACCGCGAATTGTTCAAGCGGGCGATGGGCGACATCGGGCTCAAGGTACCCGAGTCGGGTTTCGCCCACGACGTGGAGACCGCGATTGGTATTGCGTTGGAGATCGGTTGGCCGATCATCATCCGTCCGAGCTTCATCCTCGGCGGCGCGGGTACCGGCATCGCGCACAACGAGAGGGACTTCCGTCACCTCGCCGAAGAGGGCCTCGTCGCCTCACCCATTGGCGAGATCCTCGTCGAGAAGTCCATTGCGGGTTGGAAGGAGTACGAACTCGAGGTGATGCGAGACGTCGCTGACAACTGCGTGGTGATCTGCAGTATCGAGAACTTCGATCCAATGGGCGTGCACACGGGCGATTCGNNGGTTTCCCATCGCCAAGATCGCGGCTCGACTGGCGGTGGGTTACTCGCTTGACGAGATCCGAAACGACATCACCCAGGTCACTCCGGCGAGCTTCGAACCGGTGATCGACTACGTCGTGACCAAGATCCCGCGCTGGGCCTTTGAGAAACTCCCGGGCGCGACACCCGAACTGGGCACACGGATGCAGTCCGTTGGTGAGGTCATGGCGATCGGGCGCAACTTCGCCGAGTCACTACAGAAGGCGATTCGCTCCCTCGAACAGGGCCGGCTGGGTTTCGCGCTGGGCGACACCTCGGAATTCGTGAAATTGGACGACGAGACGCTCTGGCACCGCTGCGAGGTGGCGACGCCCGAACGGCTCTTCGCGCTGCACGAGGTCATGGCGCGCGGCGCCAAAGTGGACGAGGTGTGTCAGCGCACAAGAATCGATCTATGGTTCGTGCACCAATTGGCCGCGATTATCGAGCGAGAGAACGAGCTCGTTGCCGGGATTGACCTGGAGAACTTAGACCGACGCGGGTGGCTTCGCTATAAGCAGTGGGGATTCTCGGATCCCCAGATCGCGAACCTCACGGGTCATGACTCGAGCGACGTAACGACGCTGCGACGCCGCGCAGGGGTGTCGACGGTCTTTAAGACCGTCGACACGTGCGCGGCCGAGTTCGAGGCTGCGACGCCGTATCACTACAGCACCTACGAGGACACGAGCGAGGTCGAGGCGTCGTCGCGCGATCGGGTGATCATCCTCGGTTCGGGGCCGAACCGCATTGGACAGGGCATCGAGTTCGACTACTGCTGCGTGCACGCGTCGATGGCGCTGCGCGATATGGGTTACGAGACCGTCATGGTGAACTGCAACCCCGAGACCGTCTCGACGGACTACTCGACCTCGGACCGGCTCTACTTCGAACCACTGACGCCCGAGGACCTCGCCGAGGTGATTCTCGCTGAACAGGCCGCCTGCACTGATGGGGCCCGGGTCGTGGGGGTGATCGTGGCTCTCGGAGGACAGACGCCGCTCAAGTTGTCCCATTCACTCGAACCGTCGCTCGTGCTGGGCACCCCGGTCGCCTCTATCGACGCCGCCGAGGATCGCCAGCAGTGGTCGGCGATCTGTTCGTCCTTGGGTCTACGTCAGCCACCAGGTGACGTCGCGCTCACGTTGTCCGAAGCGAAGGCAATCGTCAAGAAGATCGGCTATCCGGTCCTCGTGCGACCCAGTTACGTCCTGGGGGGACGCGCGATGGAGATCGTCTACGACGACTCGACGCTCGAACGCGTGATGAAGGACCTGACGAGCGAGCACGGATCGCTCGCTCGTGAAGGCGGGGTGAGCCAGAGTCGGCCGATCCTGCTCGACAGTTTCCTCGAGGACGCCGTCGAGGTCGACGTGGACGCCGTGCGCGACGCGTCGGGTGACGTCTTCATAGCTGGCATTATGGAACACGTTGAGGAAGCGGGCGTGCACTCGGGCGATTCGGCGTGCGCGCTACCGCCCCAGTCACTCAGCGCCGCGGTACTCGCCGAGTTAGGGGAGTACACCAGAAAGATCGCCGCCGCGCTCGAGGTGATCGGACTGATCAACGTTCAGTACGCGGTCAAGGACGACGAGGTCTACGTCCTAGAGGCGAATCCGCGCGCCAGTCGCACGGTGCCATTTGTCGCCAAGGCGACTGGCGTGGCGCTCGCCCAGGTGGCGGTGCACGTGACCATGGGTGAGTCTCTCGCGAGCCTTCGCGAGCGGGGTATGGTCCCCGGGTCGACGCCGTCGCCCGCCTACGTCAGCGTGAAAGAAGCGGTCCTGCCCTTCAGCCGCTTCCCGGGTGTCGATACGGTCCTCGGTCCCGAAATGCGTTCGACCGGCGAAGTCATGGGCGTGGGGGAGAGTTTCGGCATCGCCTTCGCCAAGGCCCAACTCGCCGCCGGCACGAGGCTGCCCGACTCGGGCCAGGTCTTCATGTCCCTCGCCGACCGCGACAAGGTGGGCGGACTCGTCCTCGCGCGTCAACTGGTCGAGCTGGGTTTCAGTATCGCCGCGACCGTGGGCACCGCGGGCTACCTGCGCAGCCACGACGTGCCGGTGCGCACGCTCGTGGGAAAGATCGGACTGGCCGACCTGGGTGCAGACGCGGTGTCGATGATGGGATCGGGTCAAGTGCAACTGGTGGTGAACACGCCCTCGGGTGGCGGGGCGCGCGTCGACGGTGCGGCGATTCGCGCGGCCTGCGTGGTGCACGCGTTGCCGTGCCTGACGACGTTGAGCGCCGGACTGGCCGCCGCGAAGGGTATCGCCGACACCCGCGCGCGAGGCTGGCGGGTGCACTCGCTCCAGGAGCTGCACGCGTGAGCGTGGACCTGAGCACGCTGGTGGGCGACGTGAGCCTCGTGTCACCGGTACTGACCGCGGCGGGCACGTCGGGCTACGGCGACGAACTCGCGGGCTACGGTGACCTGAGCCAACTCGGCGCGGTGGTGACCAAATCGCTCGCCTCGTTTTCCTGGCCGGGAAATCCGGCGCCGCGCGTGAGTTCGTCGGGCGCACATATGTTGAACGCGGTCGGTCTCGCCGGGCCGGGCGTCGAGGCGTGGCGCAGGCAGTACCTGCCAGCGCTGGAACGACGCGGCGTGCGAGTGGTGGGCTCGATCTGGGGACGCACGGTCGGCGAGTTCGCGGACGCGGCGCTCGCCATGAAGGGAGCGGGTCTCGCGGCCCTCGAAGTGAACGCGAGTTGTCCGAATCTCGAGAGTCGCGCGCTGATGTTCGCGCACTCCGCCTCGGCGACGCGCGAGGTGGTCGAAGCTTCCAGGGCGGCGGACCTTCCGCTGTGGGTGAAGCTGAGTCCCAACACGCCCGACCTAGTGGAAATCGCGGGCTGCGCCCTTGAAGCGGGTGCGTCGGGCCTCGTGCTCGTGAACACGCTGCTCGGCCTGGGCGTCGACATCGAACGTCGCCAGCCGTCGCTCGCCAACGGCGGCGGAGGGGTGAGTGGACCAGGAATCCTGCCGGTGTCGCTGCGGGCGGTCTTCGAGTGTCGCGCGGCGTTCCCGTCGGCGCCGATCGTGGGCGTGGGGGGCGTCGCGAGCGGCGAGGACGTGGTCGCGATGCTCATGGCCGGCGCGAACGCGGTCGAGGTCGGCACGGCGACCTTCGCGGACCCGCGCGCGCCTTGGCGGATCCTTCGCGGTCTGGAGCGTTGGATGCGCCGACACGACGTTGCCCACGTGCACGAATTAATAGGGGTGGCCCATGGTTGAGAGTTTCGGTTCTCGACTACAAGAGCAACTGCGCGAGCGCGGGCCGCTGTGCGTGGGCATTGACCCCAGTCGCGAGTTGATCGAAGCGTGGGGTCGACAAGACAGCGTCGAAGGTTTGGAGTTCTTCGCCCTCGCGGTGCTCGAGGCGGTCATCGATACCGTGGCCGTGATCAAGCCACAAGTTGCCTTCTTCGAGCGCTTCGGCTCGCCGGGCTATCGCGTCCTCGAGCGAGTGATGAGCGACGCGCGCGACGCGCACCTGATGATCGTCGCGGACGTGAAACGCGGCGACGTGGGTTCTACCAATGATGGTTACGCCCAGGCGTGGCTGAGCGAAGAGTCGGCGCTTCGCGCCGACGCGATGACCGTGAGTCCCTACCTCGGTTTTGATTCGCTGGAACCAATGTTGCATCTCGCGCGCGCTACGGGCCGCGGTGTGTTCGTACTCGCCGCGACGTCCAATCTCGAAGGTCGCGTCATACAGGGCGCTCGCACGCGCGATGACCAGACCGTGGAGTCCTTCGTCCTCGACCAGATCCGGCGACGTAACCAGCTCGACGAGGGCCTCGGTTCCCTGGGTGCGGTGCTGGGCGCGACCAGGGAACGACCGGAGTTCGCCCTCGAGACCTTGGGGGGTCCCTACCTCGTGCCGGGTGTCGGTTCCCAGGGCGGTACGCCCGAGGACGTGGCGAAGGTTTTCGACCGTTGTCCTTCGAACAGCGTGCTCGTGAGCGTCTCGCGAGCCATACTGCAGGCGGGTCCCGAGCGCTCGAGCCTGCGCGACGCGACACGGCGCTGGCGTGACGACGTCGCTCGCGCACTCTCCTAGGAAATCTGTCCGCAACAGGAGTATTCTGAGCACGTGAGTCCAACGCCGCCCACTTTGTCTCAGGAGCAAAGGGTCGAGGCGTCACGTTTGGCGGTCGCCAACCGGCGTCGACGCGCCGAGGTGAAACGTCAGGTGAAGTCCGGGGAGTTGTCCTTAGAGGAGTTGTTCGAACTCGCGGAGCGCGAGGAGTGCGTCGCCCAGATGAGGGCCTACGACTTGATCAGCGCGNNGCCCAGACGCGGCGCATCCGCGGACTCGGACCCAAGCAGCGCGCGGAACTCTTTCGAGCTCTTGTCCGCTGAGCCCCTCGTCGTCGTACTCATTGGCCCGGGCGGAGTAGGCAAGGGGACCATTGCGCGACGGCTCGTCGAACGAGACCATCACCTCTGGCTGAGCCGCAGTTGGACCACGAGGACGCGGCGTTCCCACGAGGATGGCACCGAGTACCACTTCGTGGACCGCGCGACCTTCGAGAACGCGATCAAAGAGGGCCTCTTCCTCGAATGGGCCGACTTCCACGGCAACCTCTACGGCACGCCGCAACCGAGCGCGCCCGCCGATGATGACGTGCTGCTCGAGATCGAGGTGCAGGGGGCCGAGCAGGTGAGTCGAGCGAACCCCGACGCCGTGGTGTTCCTGATCCTGCCACCCTCGATGCGTCAACTCGAAGCACGGCTTCGCACCCGCGGGGACGCCGAAGAACACGTGGCCCTGCGTTTGTCCAGTACGCCCCAAGAACTCGCTAAAGGACACGAATTAGCGACGTACGTGGTGCTNNCCTAAAGGACCAGGAAATGGCTGAACGCCCCACCCTCGTAGATCCACCCATCGAAACGCTCCTGCACAAGGTCGGCGACTCGAAGTTCACCCTCGTCGCGGTCACGGCTATTCGCGCGCGCGAGATCAACGAGTACTACAACGGCCTCGGTTCGGGCCACGGNNAACGACCTGGACGCCTTCACCGATGCCCTGCGCGACGCCTGATTCGCCCGCTCGAATTGTCCTAGGAGTGAGCGGCGGCATCGCCGCCTATAAGTCCGTCGAACTACTGCGCCTCTTGCGCGACGAAGGTTTCTTCGTCTCACCCGTGCTCACCCCCGACGCCACGCGTTTCGTCGGCGAGGTGACGTTTTCTGCACTGGCGAGCGAGCCGGTTCGAAATTCGCTCTACGGCGACCGCACGACCCCGATTCCCCACACGTTCCTCGGCCAGCACGCCGACGTCATCGTCGTCGCTCCGGCGACCGCTCACCTCATCGCGCGCTACGCCGCTGGACTCGCTGACGACCTTCTAACCGCGACCCTGCTGGCTTCGCGCGCGCCGGTGCTGCTCTGTCCGGCGATGCACACCGAGATGTGGGAGCAGCCCTCGGTCCAGGAGAACCTCTCGACGCTTCGCCGCCGGGGCGTGCTGGTGCTCGAACCCGACGTGGGTGCGCTCGCCGGCGGGGACGTGGGTGCGGGTCGGATGCGAGAGCCCAAGGAGATCGCCGAACTCGTCAAACGGCTCGTGAGCGGTTTCGAGGGCCCCCTTTCGGGTCGGCGCGTGCTCATCACGGCGGGCGGTACCCGAGAAGCGATCGATCCGGTACGCGTGATCTCGAACCGGTCGTCGGGACGACAGGGTTACGCGCTCGCGGAAGTGGCGCGACGCCTGGGTGCGACGGTGACCTTGGTGTCGAGCGTGAACCTCTCACTCGCCCTGGACGTCGTGCGCGACGTCGCGGTGGTGCAGGTACAGAGCGCGAGTGAGATGCGCGAGGAGGTCCTCACGCGCCTGGCCGACGTGGACGTCGTCATCATGGCCGCGGCGGTCGCCGATTTCACGCTGAAGGCGTCGAAGGAAAAGCTGAAGAAGGACCAGGGTCCGCCGACGTTGCATTTCGAGCCCACCGCGGACATCGTGCTCGATCTCGTGGCGAAGAGGTCGGCCGGTCAGGTGATCGTGGGCTTCGCCGCCGAGACCGCGAACATCGAACAGAACGCGTTGACCAAGTTGCGCGCCAAGGGCGTGGACCTGCTCGTCGTCAACGACGTGAGTGCCCCGAACGTCGGTTTCGAGCACCCCACCAACGAAGTAGTGATCCTCGATCGTGAAGAACACGTGCAACGGGTGACGTTGCGCTCGAAAGAAGCCGTTTCGTACGAGATCTTGGCTAGGGTTGCCTCATTGTTATCCCAAGGAGCATCATGAGCGACCGCACCCTCTTCACCTCGGAGTCGGTGACCGAAGGGCACCCCGATAAGATCGCCGATCAGATTTCTGACGGCGTGCTTGACGCGATCCTCACCCAGGACCCCACGGCGCGCGTCGCGTGCGAGACGTTGCTCACGACGGGCCTGTGCGTCATCGCCGGTGAGGTCACGACCAGCGCGGCCGTCGACGTAACCGCCGTCGCGCGAAAGACGATCCTCGACATTGGCTACGACGACGGCGCCAAGGGCTTCGACGGAAAGAACTGCGCGGTGCTCGTGTCCTTTGACAAGCAGAGCGTGGACATCGCCGGAGGTGTCGACGTTGCCTTCGAGCATCGAACGGGTTCGGTGGAGGACGAGTTGAACGCCCTAGGGGCGGGCGACCAGGGCATGATGTTCGGTTACGCCTGTAATGACAATGAAGACTTCATGCCCGTGCCCATCTGGCTCGCGCACCGGCTCTCGATGCGCCTCACCCAGGTGCGTCGATCGGGTGAGGTTCCCTACCTGCGTCCCGACGGCAAGACCCAAGTGACCATTGCCTACGAGGGTGATCGACCGGTCGCCGTGGACACGGTGCTCGTCTCGACCCAACACGAGGACGGCTACGACTCGCAGACCACGATCAAGAACGACGTGCTCGAGCACGTGATCCGGCCCATGCTGCCCTCGAACCTTGACACGAGCTCGATGAGGATCTTCGTGAATCCCTCGGGCAATTTCGTACTTGGCGGTCCCCACGCCGACGCGGGACTGACTGGCAGAAAGATCATCGTCGATACCTACGGTGGCATGGCTCGCCACGGTGGTGGGGCGTTCTCGGGTAAGGACCCTTCCAAGGTCGATCGCTCGGCCGCGTACGCCGCGCGCTGGGTGGCGAAGCACGTCGTCGCCTCGGGCGCCGCCGAGCGCTGTGAGGTCCAGGTCGCCTACGCCATCGGCGTCGCTCGGCCCGTCTCGGTGCTGGTGAACACCTTTGGCACCGAGCGCGTGGACCGCGCCACCATCGCCAAGGCCGTCGACGCGATCTTTGACCTGCGCCCGGCCGCGATCATCCGCGACCTCGACCTGCGCCGACCTATCTATCAGCGCACCGCCGCGTACGGTCACTTCGGGCGAAGCGATCAGGGCTTCACCTGGGAACAGACGCCTCGCTTGGACGATCTGCGCCGAGAACTGTCGCTCTAAGTGAGCGCCGTGCGCGCGGTTCGTGTCATCACCGAAGTCGGCGCCGTGGATCGACCCTTTGACTACAACCTCACCGAAGCGAGTGCGCACACGGGCTTGGGCGACCGGGTTCGCGTGGACTTCAATCACCGTTCGGTGCGCGCGTGGGTAGTGGGCGAGCTCGACGCTCGCTCCGAACTCAAGGCGATCACCAAGTGGCTCGGATACGGGCCGGCGCCGTCGCTGCTCGACCTGCTCGCCTGGGCCAGTGAGCGCTGGTACAGCCCGTTGTCGCGTTTTCTGATCTCCTCGTCGCCCAAGCGACTCGTCACCTCGTTGCCGGACCTGCCCCAAGCGCCCACGCTCGAGCAGCGCGTTCGCGAGAGCGCGGCGCTTCTCGCTCCCGGGGTCTGGCGGGTGTCGCCTACGACCGACCCGCTGGCGATCGTGCTCGGGGCCTATGACGTCACCCGAGCGAGTCCCGGTTCGCTCCTGGTCCTGGTGCCCACCGAGTCCTGGGCGAACCGCTTGCGCGGTCGCCTCGAGCAGCGCGGGCTACCGGTTGCCTCGGGCGAACAGGAGTGGGACCGCATGCGAGCGGGCTGGCCGGTGGTGGTGGGCTCACGGGGTGCGGCCCTGGCCCCGGTGCCGCGAGTGGCCGGTGCGGTGCTCGTGGACGCCGACGACGAGGCGTACCTGAGCGAGGCGGCCCCGACGTGGGACGCCTTTCGCATGGTGCGCGAACGCTGTCGACGCGACGACGCACCGTGGTGGGCGACCTCGGTGGCCCCGTCGCCGTTGCTCTTGGGCGGCTCGAAGATGCAGAGCCTCGAAGACGTCGCGTCGGGTTGGCCGCGGGTGCGCGTGATCGACCGGCGCCAGAGTGACCCGCGCGACGGCGTCTTGTCTCGCGAGGCCCTCGACGCCGCCCACCGCGCACTCGAGGTGCCCGACTCGATCGCGGTCGCGGTCGTGCTCCAACGCCTGGGTACGGGTCGGCTCTTCGCGTGTCGAAAATGCGGTGAACTGGCACGTTGCGCCCAGTGCGCCATGGCCGAAGAAGAAGTGGGCGAGCAGCTCGCGTGCCGAGATCGCCACGAGTTGCGCGCCAATTTCTGTCGCGCCTGTGGGGCGACGAACCTGAAACGCGTGCGCGTGGGGGTGACGACCCTCGCCAACGACGTGGCGGCTCAACTGGGTCAGGACGTCTCTGAGCTGACCTCCTCGAGTGACCCGACCCAGGCGCTGGCGCGGGTGGTGGTGGGCACTGAGGCGATCTGGCAGCGTGTTCGCCACTGCGGGGTCGTCATCTTCGTCGACTTCGACCAGTATCTGCTCGCGCCGCGCGAATCCGCGCGTCGCAGCGCGCTCACCGCCGTCGCCAAAGCCGGACGCCTGGTGGGGGCTCGGCGCGAAGGGCGCGGCGAGGTGGTCATCCAGACCAGGCGGGGCAACGACCCCGTGCTTCGCGCGCTTCTGAGCGGCGACGTCGAAGAGATTGTGCTCGAGGATGACGCGACCGCCGCACTGCTCGCACTGCCGCCTTACGGTGGGCTCGCCGAGGTGTCGGGCCCTGGAGCCTCCGCGTTCGTCGCCCAGTTGGTGGCGCCCGTGAGCGTTCACGCGACGCCGCTCGGTTTCGAGGCGCGTGCGGATTCGTGGGAGGAACTCACGGCGGCGCTGCGTGGCGTGTCGCGGCCCAGCGAAAAGGTGCGCGTCGCAGTGCGCTAGGTGCAATGTGACCTAGGGCCCTAACCGGTCTTCGCGCGCCCATCGCGCGATTTTCTAGCGTCCAAGATAAGGGCCCGCGGAAGATAACGCCGAGCCAGGCGCGACGGAGGGGACGCGAGCGGCGAACCAGCGAGCGGGTCATGGGGTTTCGGTGGTGACTCTCGTGCAGTGACGGATGGATAAAAAGCGGTGGGCGGTAACGTGTTGGGGTGAGCACCTTGCCAATTCGAACCTACGGCGATCCCGTCCTCAACGAGGTCACCACCGAAATTGACAACATCGACGCGCGAGTGGTCCAACTCGCCGAAGCGATGATCGAAACCATGTACGAGGCCCCCGGCGTCGGGCTCGCGGCCAACCAGATCGGCGTGCAGAAAAGGCTGTTCGTCTACGACAAGGGAGATGGTCCCGTGGTCGTGGTGAATCCCTCGATTCTCGAATCCGACGGCGAATGGACCTACCTCGAGGGCTGCCTCTCGGTACCGGACCTCAGTTGGGAGATCACCCGACCCAACGCGGTGCACCTGGTGGGCTACGACCTGAACGGCAATGAGATCGACGTCGAGACCGACGAGTACGAGGGCCGCATCTTCCAGCACGAGATGGACCACTTGAACGGCGTACTGCTGATCGAGCGCCTCGACGAGGATCAGCGCAAGGAAGCGAAGATGATCCTGCGAGCGCGCAATCTCGCACTATCGAACAACGACCCCGACGGGCTCAACTTGCTGTTCGAGAACTAGATGCGCCTCGCGTTCCTCGGCACGCCGAGTGCCGCGGTGGCCCCTCTCGAGGCCTTGGTGCACGAGGGCCACGAGGTCGCGCTCGTGATAACTCGACCAGATCGCAAACGCGGGCGTGGTTCGCGTCTCTCGCCCAGCCCGGTCAAGGAGGCCGCGCTCGAACTCGGGCTTCGTGTCGGACACTCCTTGAAAGAACTCGACGGGCTCAATGTCGAGCGCGGAATCGTCGTCGCCTATGGAGCGATGATTCCCGCCTCGGTGCTCGCCGTCACGCCGATGCTCAACGTCCACTTCTCTTTGTTGCCGCGCTGGCGCGGTGCGGCGCCGGTGGAACGTTCGATCCTGGCGGGTGACCTGCGCAGCGGGGTCTGTGTCATGTCACTCGAAGCCGCGCTCGACACCGGTCCGGTGCACGCGTGTGCGAGCACGGACGTGGACGAGAAGACCTCGGCTGAGTTGACCAGTGAGCTCTCGCACATGGGAGCGAAACTGCTCGTCGAGGTACTGGGTTCACAGGAACTGCTCGATCACCCGCGCGCCCAAGAGGGTGAGGCGACGTACGCCGAGAAGCTCGACTCGCAGACATTCCATTTGCACCCGGCGATGCCGGTCGCCCTGCTCGCTCGCACGGTGCGCTTGGGACGCGCCTACTGTTTCGTTGGTGAGCGGCGCCTAAGGGTTCTCGCGGGCCAGGTGGACACTTCGCACGCTCGAGCAGGGAGTGTCAGCGTCGAGCATGGGCGAGTTTTGATCCATACCGCGGACGGTTCCTTCGTGCTCGATCAGGTCCAACTCGAGGGCTCTCGCGCGATGAGTGCAGACGCGTGGTGGTCGGGCGCTCGTCTCGATCCTTCGACGCTCGAGTGGGCCTAACGACGAAGTCCACGCCCTAGGCTGATTTCGTGACGACGATAGATCCAGGTCCACCCGGCGCTCTGCGAATCGCTCCCTCCATCCTCGCGGCGGACTTTGGAGAACTCGCGGCGCGCGTGCACGACATCGACGCCGAGACCGATTGGCTCCACGTGGACGTCATGGACGGACACTTCGTGCCAAATGTCTCCATTGGTCCTCCGGTCGTGCGTTCGCTGCGTCCCTACAGCACACGCTTCTTCGATTGTCACCTGATGATGAGCGAACCCGGTCGGTACCTGGAGGCTTTCCAAAAGGCTGGCGCGAACGGTTGCACCGTTCACGTCGAGGTGGGCGGAACGGCGACCTTGATCAAGGAGGCTCGCGCACTGGGTCTTCGTGTCGGGCTCGCGGCCAACCCCGATACGCCCTTTGACAAGGTGGCGCCATTTCTCGGCGACATTGACCTGCTCTTACTCATGACGGTGTTCCCAGGATTCGGGGGCCAGTCGTTCATGGCCGACGTCATGCCCAAGGTCGTGAGCGCCCGGCGCGAAGTGGACGAGCAGCGCCTCGCGCTCGATATCGAGGTCGACGGAGGCATTGACGTGACCACGGCGCCGGTGGCGGTGAGGTCCGGGGCGAACGTACTGGTCGCGGGATCGGCGATTTTCGCCGCACCCGCGCCGCTCGAGGCGGCCCACGCGCTGCGTGAGTCGGCGAGAGGCTGAGATGCCACTGCGAGCGCACGAGTTCATGCTGTTGGCCATCGAGGCCGGGGAGAAAGCACGTCTTCACGCGCCGCCCAATCCTTGGGTGGGCGCTCTCGTCGTAAACGATCAGGGTGACGTCGTCGGTGAGGGCCACACGCACGCACCGGGTGAATCGCACGCCGAAATCGAGGCCCTGCGTCGAGCGGGGGAGCGCGCCTCTGGCGCGACGATGGTCGTGACACTCGAGCCTTGCTGTCACGTGGGACGCACGGGACCGTGCGTCGAAGCAATCGTCGCAGCGGGTATTTCTCGGGTCGTGGTCGGCACGCTCGACCCCGATTCACGGGTCTCGGGTCGCGGGGTCGAGTTGCTCAAGGCCTCAGGAGTGCAGGTTGAAGTCGGCATCGAAGAGGCGCTGGTCAAGAAACAACTCGCCGCGTACTTGTGGCACCGGCGCACTGGTCGGCCCTACGTGGTACTAAAGGTCGCCTCCACGCTCGACGGGATTGTGGCGATGTCCGATGGCTCGAGTCAGTGGATAACGGGTGAAGCCGCCCGGCGTGACGCGCACGTGCTTCGTGCCCAAAGCCAAGCGATCCTCGTGGGGGCCGGTACGGTACGCGCGGACGATCCGGTACTCACCGCCCGACTCGACGACATCATCATCGAACCTCTTCGCGTGGTTCTGGGCGCGGTACCCGAGGACGCCCGGGTGCGGCCGTGCCTTGAGCGCAGTGGCGAACTGGGTCTCGTGTTGGACGAACTTGGCGAGCACGATGTCCTGCAGTTGCTCGTCGAAGGGGGACCCACGACCGCGAGCGCGTTCCTCGAACAGGGTCTCGTGAACCACGTCGTCTGGTATCAGGCGCCAGCGTTCGCGGGCGCCTCGGGGACCCTCGGCGCGCTCAAGTCCCTTTCAACTCCCACCATTGGCTCACTTCGACGGGGCCAAGTGGTGGACGTAACGAGAATCGGCGAAGATATAAGGGTGGACGTGGAGGTCTGATGGCACTCTCAACGATTGAAGAAGCGATAACGCAACTGAAGAACGGCGGCATGGTCGTCGTCGTCGATGACGAGGACCGCGAGAACGAGGGCGACCTGATCATGGCCGCCGAGGACGTAACGCCTGAGAGCATGGCGTTCTTCCTCGAGTACACGTCGGGTGTGTTCTGCGTACCCCTCGAATCACTGCGGGCCGACGAGCTTGATTTGCCGCTCATGGTCGTCGCCAACACCGAGGCCCAGCGCACCGCCTTTACCGTCACTGTTGACTTTCGCCACGGCACCTCGACGGGAATATCGGCGAGCGACCGGGCCGCGACCGTGCGTGCCTTGATCGACCCCACGACGCGACCCAACGACCTGAATCGTCCCGGTCACATCTTTCCATTGCGTTACCGCGCGGGCGGCGTACTCAAGCGCGCCGGGCACACCGAAGCGACCGTTGACCTGTGTCGACTGGCGGGTAAATTCCCCTCGGGAGTTCTCTGTGAGGTGGTGACGGCCGATAAGACGGGCATGGCTCGGTTGCCCGAACTCGAGGAGTTCGCTCGACGTCACGGCTTGCCGATCATCACCATCGCGGACTTGATTCGCTACCGGCGCCACCACGAGAAGCTCGTCAAGCGTATTGCTGAGGCGTCACTGCCCACCGAGTACGGCCAGTTCCAAGCGTACGTTTATGAGAACGTCCTTGACGGCGAGCAGCACATGGCGCTCGTCTACGGCGACATCGAGAACGCGCGCGGCGTGCTCGTTCGCGTGCACTCCGAGTGTCTGACCGGCGACGCTCTTGGCTCGTTGCGTTGCGACTGCGGTCCCCAGTTGCACACGGCCCTAGCGAAGATCGCCGCCGAAGGGACGGGCGTCGTGGTGTACCTGCGCGGTCACGAGGGACGGGGGATCGGTCTTGGTCACAAGATCCGCGCCTACGCCTTGCAAGAGGATGGTCGTGACACCGTGGACGCGAATCTCGAGCTCGGCTTGCCGGTCGATTCGCGCGAGTACGGCATCGGCGCGCAGATCCTGGTCGACCTCGGGGTGACGACGATGCGCCTTATGACGAACAATCCTTCCAAGTACGGCGGTCTCGAAGGATTCGGTCTCAATATCGTCGAGCGCGTCGCGCTTGAGAGCCGTCCGACGGAGTTCAATATTGAGTACCTGCGCACCAAGCGCGAGCGGATGGGTCACCTGCTCGGGGGACTTGATGACGTCAACGAGTGAAACCGAATTCGACCCGGCATCCGTCCAGTCGCTGCGCGCCAGGGTGGGCGAGTACCTAGAAGGATCCGTCGACGGGCGAGGTCTGCGCGTCGCCATTGCGTGTTCGCGCTTTAACGGCGCCATCACGGTCCGGTTGCTGGAGGGCGCCCTCGACGCGCTCGAGGAATCGGGGATCGAGCGTGGGGACATTGCGCTCGCCTGGGCGCCCGGTGCCTTTGAGCTTCCCCTGCTTGCTCGCGGCTTCGTCACTGGTCTTCGACCCGCCGACGTCGTGATCACGCTCGGTGCGGTCATCCGTGGCGATACCGGACACTACGAGGTCGTCGCTGGTGAGTGCGCTCGCGGTGTCCAGGACGTGCAACTGAGATCTGGCGTGCCGGTGGTCTTTGGCGTGTTGACGACCAATACCGTCGAACAAGCGCTCGAACGCTCGCTGCCCGACGAGACCAACAAAGGACGCGAAGCGGCCCTCACCGCGCTGGAGATGGCCACAGTGCTTCGTCAAGGCTCGCTCGCGCGCTCGACATGATCGAAGGCGTCATCGCCACCTTTAACGATGTGCGAGGCGACGGCGTTTTTCGCACCAGTCGCGGCGAAAGTCTCTACTTTCACTGCGTGAACATTCTCGACGGCTCGCGCACCATTGCGGTGGGCGTACGCGCGCGCGCGACCAGGGCGGTCGGCCACCTGGGTTCTGACGAGGTCGTCGACGTTTCGCCCCTGGTCTCGTTGAATTAGCGTCTCCTCCTGGGAGAAGCTGCGGGGCAATGGGCTAGTTGTTCCTCACCGGCGGGTTACCGAGGCTGATCAAGGCCGCACTGCGCACGCTCGCGGCTTGGGCGATCGCGAGCTCGTAGGCCGCCCTCGCGGTGCTGCGTTGCGCTCCGTTCGTCGCTGAGGCGCGCGCCGAGAGGAACGCGGCTTGCGCTGCGTTGACCGCGCTCTTGAAATTCTCGGCGATTGCCTTGCGCTCGGCCACGTAGGCCGCCAGAGCCTGGCGGTGCGTTTCTTGGGGAGCGGCGTTAATCGTGGTGGTGGTCGAGTTGTTGTGGGGACGCGATAGGCCCGCTCCTGAAGCGGCGGGAGCCACCAGTAGCAAACTCGCGCAGACACCGAGCGAGGCGATCAGACGAGAATGTGGCTTCTTCATAGGATCTCCTTTCGAATGAATACTCTTAAGGGTACTGAGCAAAGTTGTGAAATTGCTGTGGGACGCACCCGCGTTGCCTGTGAACCGCCTTCTGTCCCTCTCCTTCGCCGCTTGTGCGCGCTGGCGAAAGGTACGCTCACTGAATGGCGGAAGAACGGTGACGACGGTCCTGGTGGTCGATGACGAGCCAGGGGTACGCGACCTCTTGAGTGACGCCTTGCGGATCGCGGGCTACGAGACCGAAACCGCCGCCAACGGCATTGAGGCCTTTGAGGTACTGCATCGACACCATGCCGACCTGTGCGTGGTGGACGTGAACATGCCGTTGATGAACGGCTTCGAATTCCTGGAAAAGCTGCGCGAGCACGACACCCAGACTCCGGTGCTACTGCTCTCGGCGCGTGACTCTAGCGACGACGTCGCCCAAGGACTGCGCTACGGCGCCGACGACTACGTGCGAAAGCCCTTCAGCCTCGAAGAACTGCTCTTGCGCGTTAAGGCCATCCTTCGGCGCGCGAACCCCGACGGGCAAGACGACCTCAGCTACGAGTGCGGCCGGCTNNTCGGCCACCGAATTTCGTCTACTGGAAGTACTGATGGACCGCAAGAACCGCCTCGTCACGCGAGAACAGCTACTGCGCGAGGTGTGGAACATCGATTTCGACTCCGAGACGTCGGTGCTGGACACGTACGTGTCGTACCTGCGTAGAAAGGTCCACCGCGACGATTTCGCGCCCGTCACCACCGTGCGCGGTGTTGGATTCAAACTGGTCGACGAAAGCACGAAGTAGTGAGACTGGCCACGCGCCTGACGATCCTGCTGGTGGTGATCACCACGGTGGTCGCACTGAGCGTTGGGTGGTACGCCGTGAACTCGAGCACGCATTCTGCCTACGACACCCTGGACGCCGCGGTGAACTCGGTGGTCGAAAGCGGCATCGGCGCGCCGGACGCTGCGCTCAGCGACGCGATCAACGTCGACCTGAAGGACAATTACGACCTCACCCTCGACGTGATCTACCCCGGTGGTTCCGTGACCAAGATCATCAGCGCCGACACGCCCCTGACCGCGACCCCGACGCTCGCCGACGTGCACGGCTCGTTGAGCTCGGTGGTGGGCGAGGCGAACCTGCCCGGTTTTCGTGTCCGTTCGCTCAACATCGGTGGTGGTGACTACTTACTCGTCGCCGCTTCGACTCAGAGCATCACACGATCGAGCCAACAGTTGATCCTGCGCGTTGCCTTGGCGGCGCTCTTGGCCGCCCTCGCCATGGTCGTGGTCGCTCGACTCTTCATGCGCCGCGACCTCATGACGATGGAGGGTTTGATTGNNAAGATCGAAGTGGAGTCGCGTCACGCCGAGTCCATGCAACTGTTCATCGGCGACGCGTCCCACGAACTACGCACACCGCTCACGGTGATCAAGGGATACACCGAGCTGATTTCGAATCCCGAGGTTTCCGCCGAGCAGTTGGCTCGGGCGATCGAGCGCATGCAGAAAGAGATCGTCCGAATGGAAGCGCTCGTGAGCGACCTGCTCCTGCTCGCCGAGATCCGTGAACTGCCCCCCAAGGGCGACGAGACCGTCAACCTCAGTGACCTCGTGCTTACCTGCGTGCGTGAATTTCGCGGGGACCACGAAACGCGTAGCGTCGAAGACGACGTCGAGCCGGGCATCGAAGTGAAGGCGCGTCCCGATCTCGTCGAGCGGATGCTGAGCAATGCTTTGGGCAACATCGCACGCCACACGCCACCGGACGCACCGGTTCGCGTGGTACTTTCGCGCGACGACGCGGGCGTGCGTCTCGTAGTCGAAGACGGAGGCCCCGGTCTGCCGGTCTACGGCCAGCGTCCAGAACGATTCCGCCGTTTCGATCCTTCGCGAAGCCGCGACTCGGGAGGCTCAGGTTTGGGTATGAGCATCATGGCCGACCTCAGTGCGGTGATGGGCGGAGAGATGAACACATCGCCAAGTTCACTCGGCGGGTTGTGTCTCACCTTCACGTTTCGCGTCACTGGCTGAGGTCGTAGCCTTCGGGGTTTGCGCGGCTCGCACGTAGACCTGTTGGACTTCGGCGAGGGCGCTTCGAAAGAGCTCGACGTGCTCTCCCAGACGAGCGCCACCCGCGCTCAGCATGGCGCTTACCGTATCAATGACGAGTTGGGCGCCCGCGAGGTCCGCCGGCGACTGAGCGAGGTGGACCGCGGCGACTTGGAGAAGTACGAAGATGTGGTTGCCAAGGACGGTCTCGACTGGCGTCTCGCGGAAATACTTGATCTCCTCTGAGTCCTTCAGTTCGCCCTCGTCGTCCACGGTTCCAAATTATCTGGTGCGCCGATTAGCGCGCGGACGTACCTGGCGTGGGCACGGTTCTATGGCCCGGACCCACACCCTTGGGTGGTTTCAGGCCAATGCCCCAAGGTGGTTTCGCGCTCGCACCCTTGGGGGGTTGGCCAATTCGGCCAGCGACACTGGGATCGTGGAGAGATAGCGCGCCCGGAAAGCCACTATTGGGTCCACCACCAATGGATCTCGATGACGCCATCGAGTGAAAGGACAGCACCGCGGCGACGACCAATCCGGCAAGAAGGACCCACGCGAGGTGCCGACCCAGTCGTACGAGTAGCCACGCGCCCAGTAGCGCAATCAAACCGAGGGCGGGCAGGTAGAAGCGAATCACGTGCACGGTCATGGCACCTGCGCCAGGACCGCCGCCTCCACGCGCACCGCCGGTCTGGTGGACCGTCCAGGTATAGGTCAGGTACAGAAGCCACAACCCGAGCCAACCCGCGGCGAGGACCAGTGCGACCATGGCGTCTCGTCGTGTCACGAGGCGATGCTCGTCGCCGCGTGCGTCTCGGTGGCGTGCGCGCGCGAATTGAACGGTGATCACGACGCACGCGACCGCGGCGAGGGTCCAAAATGGCATCGACGTCGTGAGCTGTATGGGCATGGCCTTCAGATTCGGCCAGAGAGCGGACAAGGAGAAGGTGATCTCGCCGGGTGAATAGCCCGTCGAGGTGGCGTTGCCGTAGGCCCACTGGTCAAAAGCGAGCACGCCGAGGCCAAAGAGAACGACTGAACCCAGCCAGATCCCCACGGTGCGCCACCGAATCTGGACGGTCCTGGAAAAAGCGAGAACGCCCGCTATGGCGATCGCGAGTTCGATCACGTTGGTGTAGCGGATGAAGACCGCAGCTTCGAGCGCGAGGAAACCGAGCAGCCCGATGACCATGCGGCGCTGAGGTGAGACGTCCTTGGTCAACATGGTCCACAGCAACGTTCCGAAGCCCGCCGCGATCAACGAGGCGTCGCTGAAGCTTGGCATCGTGTCGCGCCAGGCGAAAGTTAGCGCGGCACCCGAGAAGCAGTAGAGCCACACCGCGTAGGTGCCGGCCCATCTTCCGAGCCACGCCTTAGCGCCGGCGAATAGACCCACACACGCGAGTCCGCCGTAGAAGAGAGGGGTAACGCGAAGTAGCCCGAGTACGTAGAAGAGCACGGCGAAGAAGGGGTAACCAGGGTTCTTCTCGCTTATCCACTTGCCCGAGGCGAGATGATGCCACTGCAAGATTCCCTGGCCTCCGCTCGCGACGAGCTGGCGATTGAGCGCTTCGTACTGCGCGTTGGAGAGCAATATGTGTCCGTGGCTGAGGGCCACGATTGACGCGCGGTACGCGTAGTCGTCGGGTTCGAGCATGGCGGTCGCCTTGGTGAGCACGAGCACCATGAAGAGGACAAAGCCCCCAAAGGCCACGAGTGACGCTGTGCTCGGGCGCCAGCGAGTCTTTGCTAGAGCAAGGACGTCGTGCTCGGCGCTGAGGGTCGCAGTCACGGGTTCAAACATACGAAAGATACCTAAGAGCTGTTGACAACTGACGCTAAGGGCACGCTAAAAGATGGATTTGGCCACTTTTGACCTTCTGCTAACGTGGTGGGGCAGTTCATAGCAAGTGAGGTTGGCAACGCCAGCGTCCACCTGGCCACCCGTGTGCGCCGGGTTCCAGGAGTTTTGCGCCCCGCTTGCCGTGGCGATGCCATCGAGGCGTCGCGTAGAGCAAGGAGTGAGTTATCGCAACAGTGCCTGGAGACCACCGTGTCAATGAGCGTATCCGCGTCGAGACCGTTCGCCTGATCGATAATGAGGGAACTCAGCGAGGCGTCGTGTCGACCAGAGAAGCATTGGCGCTGGCGCGAAGTCTTGACCTTGATTTGGTGGAGATAGCCCCCACCGCTCAACCCCCCGTATGTCGAATCATGGATTACGGGAAGTTCAAGTTCGATGAGGCCCAAAAAGCCAAAGAGTCGCGCCGCAAGACCCAAAACGTAGGCGTCAAGGAAATGAAGTACCGACCGAAGATTGGTCCCGGCGACTTCGACACCAAGACCCGCCTCGTGGAGAAGTTCTTGAACGATGGCCACAAGGTGAAGATCACGATCATGTTTCGCGGACGAGAGTCGGCCCACCCCGAGCTCGGTAAGAAGATTCTCGATCGAATCGTCGAGCGTCTGGTCGACGTGGCGAAGGTGGAGTCGGCAGCGAAGTTGGACGGTCGCAACATGATCATGGTGCTGGGCCCAGAGAAGAAGGCCAAGGCGAAGGTCGAAGACGCAAAGGAAGCACCGCAGCAAGAGGTCGTGCCGAGTGTTTCGGCAGAAGTATCGATAGAGGAGAGTTGACATGCCAAAGATGAAGACCGACAGCGGGGCAAAGAAGCGCATCAAGATCACGGGCACCGGCAAGCTACGCCGTCGCAAGGCTTTTCGTGGTCACTTGATGGAAAAGAAGTCGTCGGTGCGCGCGCGTCGACTCGGTCGTGAGACCGACATCGCGCCGGGCCAAGAGAAGAACGTAAAGAAGTTGATGGGTCTGTAGAGAGCGGATCAGGAAAGAGGAACTGAAATGGCACGTGTCAAGAGGGCGGTAAACGCCAAGAAGCACCATAAGGCGATTCTCGAAGAGGCCAAGGGTTACTACGGTGACCGGAGCCGCACATTTCGCGCCGCGAATCAGGCCGTCCAACACTCGGGCGTGTATGCGTTCCGTGACCGTCGCGCACGCAAGGGCGAAATGCGCCGGTTGTGGATTCAACGCATCAACGCGGGCACCCGAGCGCACGGGCTGAGCTACAGCCGATTCATTGCGGGACTCAACGCCGCAGGCATCGAAGTAGATCGGCGCATGCTGGCTGACCTCGCGGTGAACGACAGCGTTGCCTTCGCCGCGATCGTCGCTCAGGCGAGCGACGCATTGACGAAGTAGGTCGTTCTGATCGAGGCGTTAGGGCCGTCACATCAGCGTGTGCGTCGGCTGCGACGCCTCGTTAACAAGCGCTCGCTTCGCTGGAGCGAGGGCGTCTGTGTCCTCGAGGGTCCTGACCTCATTGAAGCGGCCTTCGATTCCAACGCAGAATTCGAGGCGCTCTACGTCGACGTCGCCGAACAAACCAGTCCGCTCGTCGCTCGGCTCCTCAAGAAGGCGCAGGACCGCGGTGTGCGCACTTTCGCCCTGGCTACGGGTGTCCTCGAGAAAATCGCTGACGCGCAGACCCCCCAACCGCTGCTCGCCACCGTCCGTCTACCAATGGTTGCCTTGAATGAGGTGGCGGTGGCGGGATTGGTGCTCGTCCTGCACGACGTGCGCGACCCGGGAAATGCGGGCACGATCATCCGGTCCGCTGACGCCTCGGGAGCTGGTGCGGTCATTTTCAGTGGCCAATCGGTGGACCCGTTCAACCCCAAGACGCTTCGCGCGAGCGCTGGTTCGGTGTTCCACGTGCCCGTGTGCGTGAGCTCCTTGGAGGACGCGCTCGCTTACTTTTCGAACGCCGGAGCGCGGACACTCGCCACGGTGGTGCGCGGGGGCGCCAGCCACCGCGACCAGAACTTCTCGGTGCCGACCGTCGTGGTGATTGGCAATGAGGCAACAGGATTGGACGACGCGAGTGTCGCCCTGTGCGATGATCGCGTCACAATACCCATGGCCGGACGCAGCGAGTCGCTCAACGCGGGAATCGCGGCGTCGCTAATTGCCTTCGAGGCCTACTACCAGCGAGAAGACGCTACGTCGTCTTCTCCACCTCGTAGCCTTAAAGGGTCATGACTAGTTCACCGCTCAAGGATCTCGCCCGCCACGTCGAGGAACTCCTAGCGACCGTACGCGAACTGACGAGCATGGACGGCGCACTCGAAGCGGAGCCGACCATTACCGGCAAGCGCTCGATCCTCTCGACACTGCAGAAGTCGCTCGGTTCACTTGAGCCAGAGGCACGCCGCGACGCCGGCGCACAACTGCAAGAAGCGCGAAGGGTGGTCGAGGAAGCGTTCGCGACACGCAAGAACGAGCTCGCCCAGGTCGCTCGGAGTGAAGCTCTCGCGAGCGACCGGATTGAGTTGGGCGACGTCATTGTCCAGAACGTGCGTTGGCCCGTCGATGCGGGACATCCCGGCTTGGTTGCTTCGACCCAGCGTTCGCTCGAAGACGTCTTCGTGGCCATGGGCTTTCGCGTATCCGAAGGTCCCGAAGTCGAGAGCGACTGGTACAACTTCGAGGCGCTCAACATACCCCCAGCGCATCCAGCCCGCGGACTTTGGGACACGTTCTACGTGGAGCTAGGTGACCCCGAGACGGTGGTGCTGCGCACGCACACGTCCCCAACCCAGATCCACCTCATGGAAGACGCCGTGGGATCGAACTCGTTGCCCATCCACGCGGTGATGCCCGGGCGATGTTTTCGTCGCGACACACCTGACGCGCGCCACTTGGCGACATTTCACCAGATCGAGGGACTCGTCGTGGATCGCGGCATTACGTTCGCCGACCTGGCGGGCGTCATTGAGACCTTCACACGAGCATTCTTTGGCCCCGACATCTCCTCGCGGCTTCGACCGGGTTTCTTTCCCTTCACCGAGCCCTCGGCGGAGTTCGAGATCACGTGCACCATCTGTCATGGCGAGGGATGTCGAACGTGCTCTCAGACGGGCTGGATTGAACTTGGCGGTTGCGGGATGTTGGATCCCGCGGTATTCGACGCGGTTGGTATTGACTCAGAAGTGTGGAGTGGGTTCGCCTTCGGGTTCGGTATCGATCGTTGCGCCCAGATGCGCCACCAGATAGCCGACATGCGTGCGCTGATCGAAAATGACGTTCGATTCTTGAGGCAGTTCTCGTGAAGATCCCCTTGTCGTGGCTACGTGAATTCGTCGAATTATCCGAGAGTGTCGACGAGTTGACGACCCTGCTCGATGACCTCGGTCTGGTCGTCGAAGGCGTACAGAGCGTGGGCGAGGGCCTCGAGGACGTCGTAGTTGCCCGAGTCGATGAGATTCGTGCCATTGAAGGGGCCGACCGGGTGCGCCTCGTCGTGGTGGACGCGGGTAGCGGTCCACTCGAGATCGTGTGTGGGGCAACGAACTTCGCCATCGGCAACTACGTGCCTCTGGCGCCCGTCGGTGCCGAACTACCGGGTGGTTTCGTGATCACCGGACGAAAGATGCGAGGCGTGACGTCAAACGGCATGCTGTGCTCAGCGCGCGAACTACGTCTCAGCGACGACCACGAGGGCCTCATGATCCTCGACGACCTCACGACGCCGCGCGTGGGCGAAGGGCTGCTCCAGGCGCTGGGCATCGTACCCGACGTCGTCTTTGAAATAACCGTCGAAGGCAACCGTCCCGACGCCTGGTGCGTCGAAGGGGTCGCACGCGACTTGGCGACGCGACTCCAACGTCCTCTGGCGTCACCACCCCTCGCCGAACCCAACGGGACCGACAAGACCGCTACGGTAGCCGTCGCCGAGATCCAGGCGCCTGATCTCTGTGGACGGCTCACCATCTCAGTCTTGCGTCACGTTACGGTTGGTCCCTCGCCCTCGTGGGTCGCCCAACGACTACTGGCCGCGGGTATGCGGCCCATATCGAACGTCGTCGACGCTTCGAACCTCGTGATGCTCGAACTCGGACAGCCCACGCATCCCTATGACGCTTCGCGCGTCGCTTCTCGTACGTTGCGCGTGCGTGGTGCGCGACCGGACGAAACCCTGGTCACCCTCGACGGCGTGGAACGTACGCTGGCCCGTCCCGGGCGAGGCCTCGGCGACACCGGGGTGGATTGTGTCATCGTTGACGGCGACGACGACGTCATTGGCTTAGCGGGCATGATGGGGGGTTCGTCGAGTGAAATCAGTGACACGACGACCGAAGTGCTGCTCGAGGCGGCGTTCTTTGATCCAATGACGATTGCTCGTAGTTCAAAACGGCACCGGCTGCGAAGTGAGGCTTCGGCGAGGTTCGAGCGGGGCGTCGATCCCCAGCTGGCGCTTCGCGCCGCGGCGCGTTTCGTGTACATCCTTCGCGAGAGTGTCCCCGAGCTCGAATGGCTCGCCGAACCACTCGACGTGCGCGGTACCATGCCCGCTCCCGTGACCGTCGAGTTGCGCGAGGGCGACGTCGAGCGTCTCTTGGGCGTCGCACTCGAGAACCAGGAGGTGACCCGACTGCTCGAGGGACTCGGATTTCGGGTGATGGCGGCCGGTTCAACACTGCAGGTGACCGCGCCGAGCGCACGCCTGGACATTCGAGCCGGTGCCGCCGGACGCGCTGACGTGATCGAGGAAATTGCTCGGCTCCATAGCTATCGCCTGTTGCCCCGTCACGTGCCGTCCTGGCCCTCGCCGGGAGGTCTGGATGATCGTCAGGTGCTGCGACGTAAGTTGCGCGACGTCGTCGTTGACCTCGGCGGCGTCGAGGCGTGGACCCCTACGTTGATTAGCGATCGAGAGTTTGACGCAGTCCAACCGGGCGCCGAACGGGTCCGTATTACCAATCCGCTCGCCGACGATGAATCGGTGCTTCGCGCCACGATGGTGACTGGACTGGTCCAAGCCTGGGCGAGGAACGTCGAGCGGGGCGAGGGGAACGTGATCCTGGCAGAAATCGGCGCAGTGTTCGCGCACCCGAGCGCGGGCGAACCCCGGCTCACCAAGGGCGGCGTTGGCGGGAGCGTGGAACTCGCTCTGCCACGAGAGAACGAGCGATTCACGATTCTTCTGGGACGTCTCGAGGACAGCGCCGTCACGGCGGTAGCCCTGTGGGCGGTGATGGCGGCGAGACTGGGACTGAGTGAGGTCGTGGTGCGCACGGACCTCGCACCCGCGACCTTCATGCACCCCACGCGAGCGGGGCTGCTGGTTGATCGCGCGAGCGGGGCGGTGCTTGGGCGAGTGGGAGAGCTGGACGCACAGTTCCTCCAGTCGGTCGCACCCGGCGTTGGTTCGCGACGCGCGGGCGTGCTGGACCTTGACCTGGACACGCTGAGCGACCGGTCTCTCGCGACTCCTCGCAGCGACAACGCGTCGGTACCGAGTCGTTTCCCGAGCGCCTTATTCGACCTCGCCTTCGTGACGCCCGAGGGCCTGCACGCCCAGGACCTCGCGCTCGCCCTGCGCGCGAGTGACGAGTTGGTCGAAGACGTGAGACTCTTTGACGTCTATCACGCCACCGGGCTCGCGCAGGGTGCGCGCAGCCTCGCGTACGCCGTGCGTGTCAGTTCCTTCGACCGGACGCTGAGCGAGGCCGAAGTCGCCGAGGTCCGAGAGACGCTGATCGCTACCGGTGCGGCGTTGGGCGCCGTCTTGCGCTAAAGCGCTGTTTACGCTGGTGGGCGGGTTAGTTTGGCTCGATGACTGAATTCGTGCCGCTGAGTGACCATGGTCGTCGCTTTAGCACCCAGGCCATCGTGCGATTGAGCGACGCGAACCCCGCGGGGGACCTTCGCCTCGACGGCGTCGCGCGTTTTCTCCAGGACGTCGCGACCGATGACTGGGAGGACACCGGAATCATTTCTGACTACGCGTGGCTCGTGCGCCGCGCCGTGGTGCGTCACGTGGGCGGTGAGTGGCCCCGAATGAGTCAGCGCCTCGAGCTCACGACGTGGTGTTCGGGCGTGGGCGCCGCCTGGGCGGAGCGGCGAACGAACATCACCGCCAACGGCGAGGTGGTCCTTGAAGCAGTGGTGCTCTGGGTGCCGGTCGATTCGACGGGCCATCCCGTGCGCATCCAATCGCAGTTCATGGACGCCTACGGAGAGGCGGCCCAAGGACGCAAGGTCCCTGGTCGGGTCGTGTTGTGCGAACCTGGAGCCCAGGATCAGAGTCAGCCGTGGCCCCTTCGTCGAACGGACCTGGACGTGGTGGGCCACGTGAACAACGCGGCGGTGTGGCAAGCGGTCAGTGAGGTCGTCGACGTGCCCGTCGCCGAGGTCGAAGTGATCCATCACGGACCCGTTGAAAGTGGGCACGAGGTTCGGCTCGTGCACGCCCCGGGCGCGATGTGGCTACTCGTTAATGACCAGGTTCGAGTCGCCGCCCAATTCAGTGTCTGAAAGTGTGGCGGTGCCTGAACTGCGCGTGGCGAAGACCGAGCCGACGATAACGAGCGGAAAGCCAATGGCGATGCCAACGGTGAGCGGTTCGCCCAGTCCCACGATACCGAGTACCACCGCGATAGCGGTGTTGACGTACGTCACTACGACCGACCTCGTCGAGCCGATCTCCTTGATGAGTTCGAAGAACACGAGGAATGCCCCTGCGGTGCACACGACCGAGAGCACCGCAACGCAACTCAGCGTCTCGCCTGAAATGTGGGCGGGCCAGTGCGTCACCGACCAGGGGATCCAACAGATCGCCACGACCGACGTCGCGCCCGCGACGACGACCGACCCCGGAACGTGCGTGAGCTTCGTAGCCAGAATGATCGGTCCGAGCGTGTAGCCAACGCAGATGATCATCATGCAACCGATCCAAGTGATCGAACCTCCCTTGAGGTCGAGCCCGACCAGTAGCGCAACGCCCAGTGCGCCCACGAGCAGACCGACGTAGCGAGAAAGACTGATCTGTTCATTGGCGTGGCGCATTCGCTGGACGACCACCGAGAAGAGGGGAACCGCGCACACCAAAAGACTGGTCAGTGAACTCGTGATGTGCTTTTCTGCGGTTGCCATCAAGTACCACGGGATGCCAAATTCGACCACGCCAAAGACAGCGATCCACTTGAGGTTCTTTAACAGCACGCCCACTTGACCGCGACCGATCACCAGCGGTATCAGCAAGAGCGCCGCGGGGCCGGTGCGTCCGAGCACCAGCACACCCGGATCGAGATGGCGCACCGCCACGCGTATGAGCAGATAGGGGATGCCCCAGATGATCGACATCGCTGAAAACAACAGCCAGCCTCGTCGCGTCATGGGTTCAGCATAACGGCGCCACGATTGATTTGCAGTTTTATGCCTCCATGTGCATAAAATGTCACTATGCGTATTGGAGTCCTCGGTGCCACCGGTTACGCCGGTTTGGAGTTGCTGCGTCTCGCCGCGTCCCACGAGGACCTCGAGATCGTGCTGGCGACGGGTGACTCGAACGCGGGCAAGAGCGTCTCGTCGCACGCGCCCGCACTCGCGAGCATCTACCCGCACCTCACTTTCGAGCCCACCGAAGCGGTCTTCGAGCGTGCGCTCGACGTGGTCTTTCTCGCGTTGCCCCACGGGGCGAGTCAGAAGTTCGTGCCGGCCCTGCTAGAACGTGGAATCCAAGTCGTTGACCTCGGCGCTGACTTCCGTCTCAAGAGTGCCACCGATTACGCCCAGTGGTACCGTCACGAACACAGTGCACCGGAGTTGCTCGCCCAATCGGTGTACGGCCTCGTCGAGCGTCACCGTGAGGAACTTGCGGGGGCCAGGCTCATCGCGGTACCGGGTTGCTATCCCACGGCGAGTGCGCTCGCGCTCGGACCCTTCCTCGACACGGGCGTAGTGAGCAGTGAGGGCATCATCGTGAACGCGTTGAGCGGGGTTTCGGGAGCGGGTCGGGCGATAAGTGACCGACTGCACTACCCACGCCTCGCGGGCAACGCTGAGGCGTACGGGCTGCTCGACCATCGTCACACCATCGAGATCCAACAGGAAATTGGCGCGCAACTCTTGTTCACGCCACACCTTGTTCCCACGAGTCGCGGCGAACTGGTGAGCGCCTACGCGCGTCTCAGTGACGCCACGCTCGACACCCCGGGCGCGCTCGCGCTCTTGCGGGCTCGCTACGCGAATGATCCGTTCATCGTCGTCGTCGACGAACCTCCGACGATGAAGGATCCCCTGGGCAGCAACTTGTGTTTCGTGAGCGCACGCGTGGACGCGCGCACCGGTTGGCTCGTCGCCATGAGTTCGCTCGACAATCTCATCAAGGGAGCCGCCGGCCAGGCGATCCAGGCTTGGAACGTCGCGAACGGACAAGACGAGACGACCGGCCTGCCCCGCAGCGGGGTGACCCCGTGAGTCGCCTCGTGGTAAAGATCGGTGGCCACGCGCTCGACTCCTTGAGTCCGAGTTCAGCGCTGCTCGCCGACCTCGCCCACGACATTGCCCAACTGGCGAGCGACGGTGTCGAAGTCGCGCTCGTGCACGGCGGGGGGCCACAGATCGAGGAACTGCTCGAGACCGCGAGAGTCGAGAGCCGTTTTCACGAGGGTCTGCGCATCACCGATACCTTGACGATGAGCTATGTGGCGATGGCGCTCGGGCACGTCAACTTGCTGATCACCGCGGCGATGAACCACGCGGGGCTGGCCTGCGTGGGACTTTCGGGCGCTGACGCCTCCTTGTTTAGCTCGACGTCACTCGGTGAGCCCTGGCAGCGTGCCGGCGCGGCGCCCAGCGTACGCATCAAGGTCATTACCTCGCTCTGGGCGAGCGGATTGTGCCCGGTGATCAGCCCACTTGCCGTTGACCACGCGGGCGATCTCGTGAACTGCAATGCCGACACCGTGGCGGGCGCGCTCGCAGGATCCCTCGACGCCGAAGCGCTGGTGCTTCTCTCGGACGTCGACCAGGTACGCGACGACCCCGATGATCCCTCATCGGCGCTCTCACACCTGAACGCTCGCCAGGTCAACTCGCTCATCGACTCCGGCGCAGCGCGCGAGGGCATGGTGCCCAAACTACGCGCGGCACTCGACGCACTCGACGCCGGGGCTCGGCGAGTGCTCATGGCGAACGGTACCCGCCATCACGCCCTGCGCGATGCAATGAGCGGAGCGATCCCCACGACCGAGATCACGCCGTGAGTCGCCACTTCATCACAATCGAAGATCTCGCTTACAAGGACCTCGCGACGATCTACGCCGGCGCGTGTTCACCCTTCGATGACGAGACCCTGAAGGGACAGGGCGTCGCACTGATCTTTGAGCGACCGAGCCTGCGCACCCGGGCGTCAAGTTCATCAGCGGTACAGGAACTCGGTGGATACGTGACGTTCTTCAGCGATGAAGAGATCGGACTGGACACCCGCGAGTCCGCCCACGACGTGGCGCGCACGCTCGCTCAGATGTACGCCATTTGCGCTCTTCGGGTTCGCGATCATCGGGTGTTCGAGAAGATGCGCGTTGCGACGAACGACGAAATGTCGCTCATTAATCTCTTGAGCGACACGGCCCACCCAACCCAGGCCGTTGCCGACGTTCTCACCATCGCCGAGCATTTCACCAGGGGCGATGTCGATCAATTGAGCGGCTTGAAGGTCAGCTACGTGGGTGACGCGACCAACGTCGCGCGATCGCTCAGTGTGGCCCTGTTGCGTTTGGGCGCTCACGTCACGGTCTGCGCGCCTGAGGGGTACCAACTCGCCCACGGCGGTGGTGAGGACCCCTTCGCCATCGCGAGCGGTTCACTGTTGCTGAGTGATTCCCCCGAAGACGCAGTGCGCGACGCTGACGTTGTCTACACCGATGCCTGGGTCTCGATGGGCTTCGAGGCCGAGACCCAGCGGCGTCGTCTCGATCTTGCGTCCTTTCAGGTCAACGAGAGTCTTATGAAGAAGGCCAAACCGGGCACCGTCGTGCTGCACTGTCTTCCCGCGCACCGGGGTGAGGAGATCACTGATGCGGTGATCGACGGTGAGAGTTCCCTCGTTTGGCGCCAAGTGTTCCATAGGCGTTCAGCAATGCTGGGCGTCCTTCGTTGGATAAAGAAGGAAGACCATGACTAAAACGCAACGCCAACACCGAATCAATGAGCTCATCGAGCGCGAGGTCATCTCGACGGCAGCTCAGATCGTGGGTCGCTTGAACGCCGAAGGTATTGCGGCGACCCAGGCGACGGTCACGCGTGACCTGCAGGAGCTCGGCACGGTGAAGATTCGAGACGAGCACGGCACGCGCCGCATCGTCGTTGGAGGCGCCAGCCTCTCGAGTCCGGCGCCACTGGACCATCTGCGCCGGATGATGGGCGAGTGGGTGGTCTCGGTAGAGAGTTCGGTGAACCTCGTGGTGGTGCGTACGCCCCCAGGCTGCGCGCACGTCGTCGCATCGGCTCTCGATCGCAGTGTGCTCGAGGGCGTACTCGGTAGCGTCGCCGGTGACGACACGATTCTGGTGATCGCGAGCGAAGCTCGCGGTGGCGAGAGGTTGGCCCACGAGTTCCGGGCGCTCGCGGGAATCGATGAATCCGTAATCACTTCAATGAAAGGAACTAGTCATGGCTAAGCGCGTGGTACTCGCCTACAGCGGGGGACTCGACACTTCGGTAGCGGTGCGTTGGATGATCGAAGAGTGGGGCGTCGAGGTCGTGTGCGTGCTAGTGAACGTCGGCCAAGACTCCGACAGTTCTGAGAGCTTCGAGGACATCAAGTCGCGCGCGCTCGCGGCGGGCGCACTCGAGTGCGTGGTGGTGGACGCTCGCGAAGAGATGGCCAATGAGTTCTGCGCGCACGCAATCTACGCGAACGCACTTTACGAGGGCAAATATCCGTTGGTGTCAGCGCTCTCGCGACCCGTGATAGTACGTCACCTCGTCGATCAAGCCCGCAAGTTCGAAGCAAGCGCCGTCGCGCACGGCTGTACGGGCAAGGGCAACGACCAGGTGCGCTTCGAAGTCGGCACGCACGCCCTCGCGCCGGACCTCGAGGTACTCGCACCTGCCCGAAACTGGGGCATGACCCGGGCGGATTCGGTTGACTACGCCGAGAAGTGGGACATTCCGATCCGGGCTTCAAAGGAGAAGATCTACTCGATCGACGAGAACCTGTGGGGTAGGGCGATCGAATGTGGGGCCATGGAAGACCCGTGGGCGGCGCCGCCTGATGAGCCCTATACGTTAACGAGAGCCACCCGTACTGAACCGGTGGAGTTAGTTCTCAGTTTCAAGGCGGGGCTTCCGGTAGCCATCGACAACGAGCCGTTCGAACTCGCCGACCTCATCAAGCAACTCAATGACCGTGCCGGCGCTACGGGTTTTGGGCGTATCGACATGGTCGAGAACCGACGCGTTGGCATCAAGAGTCGCGAGGTCTACGAATGTCCGGCGGCCCTCGCGATCCTCGCGGCCCATTCGGATGTCGAGGACCTGGTACTCGAACGCGACCTGCACCACGAGAAGGCGCGACTCGAGACGAGGTGGGCTGAACTCATCTATGACGGCATGTGGTTCTCGCCCCTCAAAGAGGCCCTCGACGCCTTCATGATCGACACCCAACGACACGTCACCGGTGACGTGCGCCTGAACTTTTCGCCACCCGGCCTGCTTCGCGTGAGTGGACGTCGCAGTCCAAGTGCGCTCTACGACCACGGCCTCGCGACCTACGACGCTGCGGACACGTTCCGCCACGCCGACTCAGAGGGGTACGTGAAGATCTACGGACTCGGCGTGAAGACTTGGGCAGCGCGTCAAGGCGCCAAGAACGCTACGCCGCCGCGGCCATGACACTCTGGAGTGGAAGGTTTTCGTCCTCGATGGACGCGACGCTCTGGGACCTGTCCGAGAGCTATTCGTTTGACCACGTCCTCTATCACCACGACATCATGGGCTCGAAAGCTCACGTGCGTGGTCTCGAGGTTGCGGGCCTTCTCAATAGCGAAGAAGTCACCGCCCTGCTGGGCGCGCTCGAGGACATCGAAGCCGAGTTCGATCGGGGCGTCTTTGTTCGCTCGGGCAGTGACGAGGACATTCATACGGCCATCGAACGCCGGGCGACCGAGATGCTGGGTGAGACGGGCGCGAAGATCCACACCGCGCGAAGTCGCAACGACCAGATCGCGACCACAATGCGTCTGTTCACCCGCGAGGCGTTAGGCGACGTCGCGAGTCTCGTCCTCGAATTTGTGGAGGCACTGCGGCGCTTGGGTGAGGCCAACGAGGATGCGGTGCTGCCGGGTTACACGCATCTTCAGCGTGCTCAGCCGGTTCTACTGAGTCACCACTTGGACGCGCACGCGTGGGCGTTGCTGCGCGACGTGGATCGATTGCTCGACGCGCGCCGGCGCTTGAACGTGTCGCCCCTGGGAGCGGGCGCGCTGGCGGGCACGTCGCTTGGCATCGATCCCGCGTTTTCGGCGGGACTGTTGGGCTTTCGCGAGGCCTTCGCCAATTCAATGGACGCCGTGAGCGACCGGGACTTCGTCGCCGAGGCACTTTTTGACGTGGCGTTGCTCGGGGTGCACCTATCGCGAATGGGTGAAGAGCTGGTTCTCTGGACCAGCGCGGAATTTAATTTCGCTTCCCTGGGTGACGAGTACACGACCGGATCATCGATGCTGCCCCAGAAGAAGAACAGTGACGTCGCCGAGTTAGCTCGGGCCAAGGCGGGCCGGTTGATCGGGAACCTGACGAGTCTGCTCGTGGTTCTAAAGGGGCTTCCGCTGTCGTACAACCGTGACCTTCAAGAGGACAAGGAGCCACTATTCGACTCGATCCGTCAGGTGCGACTCGTGCTCGCGGCCCTGACGGGCGCGTACTCGTCGCTCGAGTTCCACGCTGACGTCGCCGCTACCGCGGCGTCGGACTCGTATTTGGTCGCGATCGACCTCGCCGAAGGATTGGTTAGAGAAGGCGTGCCCTTTCGTCAGGCTCACGAGCGCGTGGGCCAACTCGTCGCAGAGGCGCTGGTCCTGGGAGTACCGCTCGTGGACCTCGTGCAAGCGAGCGACGACCTCGCTCGCTTCGCGGACCTCTTCGAACCTGGCGCGTCACTGGTGCATCGCTCGTCGCCGGGAGCCTCGGGACCACTCGCGAGGTCGATCCAGCGTGATCGTCTAGGGAGCGAGGTCGAGAGACTTCGAGGACGACTGACCCTCGAGGGCGCCCCGGCGTAGTAACGCTAATGTCACGGGTTGAACGTACGCTGAAGGCACATGGTCGAACGCCTACTCACTCCATCGAAGATCACCGCCTGGCTTGAATGCGCACACTTTCTTTCATTGCGCAACCAGGTCGACGCCGGATCACTGTTCGTTGCGCCGGCGGCGCGGGGTTCACTCGCGGACTTGCTCGTCGAAAAGGGTTCCCAGCACGAGAACGGCTGTCTCGTTGATCTAGAGAATCAGGGCAAGTCGATCTACCGGGTGCCCGGGAGGAATCCCGACGAGTCCTTCGACGAGTGGGTTTCCCGCGTGGGAAATCCAATGGACGGCACCTACGACGCGATCTTTCAGATGCCCTTCGTACACGGTGGTATCCGCGGCATCGCGGACTTCCTCGTGCGCGTGGAGTCCGACGAAGGAGACTTCGCGACCTACGAGCCCATCGACGCCAAACTCGCGCGCTCCGAGGGAAAGCCTGGGCACGTCTTGCAACTGTGCTTCTACGCCGACGCCATTCATGCCCTATGCGGCAAGGCCCCCCGACTGATGCACCTCTGGTTGGGCACCGGTGCCCAGGAGTCCCTCGTCGTCGAGCAGTTCCGACCTTACTGGCGTCGCCTGCGAAACCAGTTGAGCGAACTGCTGGGGCGTGAAGTCGATTTCGATACGAGCCCCGTGCCGTGTGACCACTGCGACTACTGCGAGTTCAAGGGCCGGTGCGAGAACGAATGGCGCGGCGCCGACTCACTGGTGTACGTAGCGAACATTCGAACCTCTGAACAGGGCGCGCTCGAACAGGTGGGGGTGCGTACGGTCCAGGAGTTAGCTCATCGCACCAGTCCGGTGCCCGAAATCCACGAGGAGAACCTCAGCCGACTGGTCCGCCAAGCGAATCTTCAGGTCGCTTCGCGCGAGAGGCCCGAAGAAGCGCCCGTTTTCGAACTCGTGACACCGGGGGAGGACCCCGTCTACGGCCACGGTTTTCGCCAACTACCAGCGCCCGACGAAGGCGACGTCTTCTTTGACTTTGAAGGGCATCCCTTCTGGACGCCCCAGCACGATCTGTTCTTCTTGAGCGGTCTCTATTTGCGCGACGAGAGCGGTGCCTGGTCATACGACCAACGTTGGGCCCACGATCTCGAACAGCAGGCCACGATGATCAGAGAACTCGTTGAGTTCCTCGCCGAACGGCGTCGTCAGTTCCCACTCATGCACGTGTACCACTACAACCACACGGAACGATCTGCTCTTGAACGATTGACTAGGGGAACCGAAAGCGAGGTCCTCTTGGATTCACTAGTCGAGAGTGGTCTCTTCGTCGACCTGTTTATCGTGGCCAAGAACGCCGTCGTGGTGGGAGCTGAGTCCTACGGGCTTAAGCACTTGGAGAAGTTGGCCGATTTTCATCGGCGGGGTGGAATCGAACAGGGAGCCGGAGCCGTTGTTGAATACGAGCAGTACATGAAGACGGGCGACGCGGCGATCCTGGTCGCCATAGCGAGCTACAACTGTGACGACGTCGCCGCGACGTTGGCGTTGCGGGACTGGCTCATTAGTCAGCGACCCGCTGACCTCGAGTGGCGCGATGCGGTACTCGAGGTCGAAGAGTTCGAGTACGACACCGACGAGTTGGTGGCGAGACTTGAGCGTTTCGACGAGGGAAGTTCCGAGCGTCTCCTGGGGGATCTTCTTAATTACTGGCGTCGTGAGCGTTCCGCGAACGTGACCCCGAAAATCGCCGAGGCGGGTTCGGACTTTGCCTCGCTCTACGCCAATCCGGACTTCATCGCGAACGCGCACTTCGAACGTTTCGAGGAGGGACTCTCACGTGGCATCGCGGTGACTGAAGCGGTATTCACGTGGCCTGTCCAGGACGTCGACCCGACGTTCGTGAGTCGTCGCAGTGTGATCTACACCGGCATCGGTGACGAGCACGGTTTTGGCTACGTGTCCCAGGTGGACCTCGAGCAGCGTGACCTGCGTTTGCGTTGGCGTGAACGCGAGCAGGAGGCGGGTGTGATGCCCGTGGTGTTCACCCTCGACGAGTACGTGAGCCCTCGCGAGAAGCCTGGCGTGCTAGTCCACTTGGCTGAGCAAATTCTGACGCCTACTGCGGCGGACCCGCCCAGTCGCGTGTCATTGGCCCTCCTCGCCCGAGAACGACCGCGGTTCCTTCAAGGCTACGGCCCCGCCGGAGGAGTCTTTCGTGATGACCGCGACGACATCTTGGGTTGGGTCGGTCACCTCGACGAGAGCTACGTCGCCATTCAGGGACCGCCGGGAACAGGCAAGACCTACAGCGGTTCGCACATCATTCACGAACTCGTGCGTTCGGGCAAGCGCGTAGGCATCACCGCCATGAGTCACGCGGCAATCGACAACTTGCTCGAAGCTACGCTCGAGGTCTTTGACGAGAAGGGGGATCGAGACCTCGTCAAAGTCCTACGTCGAGGGGACAAGCCAAGGACCGGGGCCTTGGCGGGCGTGCGTTACGAGGGCTCGAGCGCCCGGGCCGAGAACGATGACTACAACCTGGTCGCGGGAACGACCTGGCTATGGTCGCGCGCGGGAATGCGTCCCTTTCCCGTTGACTATCTCGTGATCGACGAAGCAGGACAGTTGGCACTGGCTGACGCATTGGCGTCAGCGAACGCCGCGCGAAATCTGATCCTGCTCGGCGACCCCCTCCAGTTGGCTCAGGTCGCCCAGGCCGAGCACCCCGGCGGATCGGGAGCGAGCGTACTCGAGCACGTCCTTGGTGATCATGCGACCCTGCCCAGCAGTGACGGCGTCTTCATCGCCATGACCCGACGCATGCATCCCGACGTCTGCGCCTTTATCTCGAGTCAGATCTACGAAGGGCGCTTGACGAGCCACGAAAGTTGCGCGCGCCAGAACACGCACTTTGGGACGGGACTTCGTTGGCTCGAGGTGCATCACACCAAGCGTTCGACCGAGTCGAGTGAGGAGGTTCGCGCGGTCGCCGATCAGATCACTTCGATGCTCGGCACGCCGTGGACCAACCAAGAAGGACTCGACGCGCCACTGGTTGGTGAGGACTTCATGGTGGTGGCGCCCTACAACGACCAGGTGCAACTCCTCCAGTCGGCGTTCGAGAAGAATCCTGTACTCGCAGGTGTGCAGGTCGGAACGGTCGACAAATTTCAGGGTCGCGAGGCGCCGGTGGTGTTCTTTACTATGACGACCTCCTCGGCCCAGGACATGCCGCGCGGACCGGAGTTCCTGTTCTCGCGCAACCGCCTGAACGTGGCGGTGAGTCGCGCGCGCTGCCTGGCGTACCTGGTCTGCACCGAAGAATTACTCAACTCGCGGGCAAAGACCATTGATGAGATGCGTCTTATCGGCACCTTGAGCGCCTTCGTCGAATTCGCGCAGGTCTAGCCCGGCGCGATCGCGTTTTCCGTGGTCGGAGGACTCGCTGCGGGGACGACCCAGATTTGGGCTGAAAAACGCGTTTTGGGGTGTGGCGGACCTGCTACCATGGTCTTCCCACCAACGGAGACGGAGGCGGGGTGCATTTGCACCCTTGCAAACCGCGCTGTTAAGGTAGGCATCCTGCCGCTAGGGCAACTTGGCGTCAGATTTGCGGGAGAAATCCCGCAATGGTGTACTTCACACCTCCGACTTCGGTCGTGTGTGTTGTCGCTCCTTGAAAACGGAAGAACGAGAGCCAAAAGCCAGTACGGGCGACGATGGACGGATCTAACCGGACGCGTCGTTCGTCAAAAGAAGTAAGTAGTAGGCAACGAGACCACCCCGTGGAAACTCGTTGTTGTCAGGTGAGTATTAGAGTCACTCATCTGGCTCTCTGATTCGTAGGGAACCTCGGTTCTTGAAAGATCTTGAT
>PKZO01000042.1 GCA_003133125.1 Acidimicrobiaceae bacterium
GCATCGCTCGAGTCGATACCTCTTGACGACGGTCCTCGTTTCGGTGAAGCGAATCTGCCAAGAAGCCCGACCTATGTCGTGACGGCCTCTTCTCGGTGGTAGACCGATGCACGTTGATTGATATGGTGCGACCTAGCCCGTCTGGGTTCGGGTTGTTACGTCACCCAAGAAGGTGTGCCCCGTAATCCTGACCGAATGAACGCCGGGCGCCGGGGCGACGAGCGTGGCTCCGTTGGTCAAGTGGCCGCTGTGCGCTCCGCCATTCAACTCAACGAGAGTGCCCTTCGGCACGATCACGTCCACATCGCGGCCAATGGCGTACGCGTTGATCTCGACGACGTCGGGCAGACTCTTGGTTTGCGTGAGGTCGATCGTGACGTCACCGAACACCGAGATCGCGACGAGTTTCTCCTCGACGACCCAACTATTTGCACGTTTTCCCTTGTGGAGCCAACCACCCTCGAGGAAAGGTTCAAAACCGAATAGGTATCGGCGCGTCTTATCCATGTCACGACCTCTCGACGCCACCATATTCTGACGTTGACTTCAACCTACTGCGACTCCGGCCAAAGCAGGACCGGTGTCGACGAAAGCACCTCAATTGCACTTCCTACGTGCCACTCGCGTTCTACGCGTGAAACCCTCGCAAGCGAACGTGACGTCTGAAGCTTCCATATCCTTCTGGAGTCACGAGTTGGGTCGCTAACCTGTAGGGGCCGTGACTATTCTTCTTGATCTCCAGAATGTCACCCTCGAAGGTTTCCAACGTCCGCTGCTCAGTGAGTTTTCGCTCACGATTCAAACCGGGGACCGCATAGGAGTCGTTGGCATCAACGGAACCGGCAAATCCACCCTGCTGCGAGTCATCGCCGGGATGAGCGAGCCGGACTCGGGAGTCATCAGGCGAGCCAAGACCCTTCGTGTCGGGTACTTGGAGCAGGATCCGGTCCTGGCCAAGGGAACCGTTCGTGAAGCCCTGGGCGAGGGATGGCGGATCGACGCCGCGCTCGATCGCCTCGGGATGCTCGACCAGGCTGACGCTCCCACGGAAGAATTGTCGGGCGGTCAGACCAAGCGAGTCGCCCTCGCATTGGTCTTTTCGGGCTCGCAGGACCTGTTGGTCCTCGACGAACCCACGAACCACTTGGACTTGGGTGCCATTCAGTGGCTGGAACAACAGATGCTCAGTTTCTCTGGCGCCGTGGTCCTCGTCAGTCACGATCGATTTCTCCTCGACCAGGTGACCACGCGCATGGTCGAGATCGATCGTGGCAACGCCTACGTTCACGCCGGTGGGTACGCCGCGCTGCTCGAAGCGCAAGCCGAACGCGAAGCGCTGGCCGCCACGAGCGAACAAATCAGGCGCAATCTCGCGAGAACCGAGTTGGCCTGGCTTCGTCGGGGCGTCAAGGCGCGATCGACGAAGCCTCAAGCACGCATCGACGCCGCCGAGCGGTTACTCGCGCGCCGCCCCGAAGGGGCCGCACGAGAAGGGAACCTCGAGCTACACGTGGCAACCCCGCGACTCGGCAACACCGTCATCAAGGCGCACAACGTCAGTTTCACTTACGGCGGCGAGCGAGAAGTATTGGTCGACGTGAACCTCGAGTTGGGACCCGGCGATCGCGTGGGCGTCGTCGCACCTAATGGGGCCGGAAAATCCACCTTGCTCGATCTTCTCGATCTGCGTCTGGTCCCTACGACCGGGACGGTCAAGCACGGACCAACGGTGGTGACCTCGTACTTTGAGCAGGGCAGTGGTGACTTCGATGAGACCAAGACGGTCCAAGAACTGGTGGCCGGTCCTCACGGCGACCCCGGTTCACTGAGTGACCTCGCTCTCATGAAGCGATTCTGGTTCAGCGGTCCCTTGACACTGACGAGAGCCGCGGAACTTTCGGGAGGGGAGCGTCGTCGTTTACAACTGCTTCTCGCTCTCGCCACCCACCCAAACGTCCTGCTGCTCGACGAGCCAACGAACGATCTCGATCTCGAAACGATACGGCTCATAGAGGAGTTCCTGCGACAATGGTCGGGCACCGTGGTCGTGGTATCGCACGATCGCACGTTCCTCAGCCGGACCACCGATCGCCTGCTCGAAATCCGAGAAGACGGTACGGTCCGTGACGTGCCCGGTGGGATTGACGCCTGGATTCTGCGCGCTGCGACGACCGGGACGCCAGGCAGTTCGTCATCAACGAGTAACTCGACCGCGACAGAGGTTCCCTCGGTTCCGCGTGGGCGACAACTTCGAGAGGCGGAGAAGGAAATGACGCGCCTCGAGCGAAGGCGTCGCGCACTCGGCGACAAGATTCTCGCTTCGAGTGATTATCAGCAGCAGGCGTTGATGGCGAGCGAACTTGCGCAGGTCCAGTTGGCGCTGAGCGCCGCAGAGGAGAGGTGGCTCGCACTCCACGAATGAACGACCGACCTGCGTGACTGGTCACTGGGGTCGGCCTCGGTCCTTCGGCGATGACCGGCGTTGAAGTCAGCGCTAGAGGTCGTACCTACCAGCGAGTGGTCGTTCCTTCGAAGCAGTGTGTGTAGGCGATCATCGGCCGCAGCGGCGCTGGTGGTGCTGGTTCTCCATCCCTCTCGCTCGGATGAGGATTCGTAGGAAATCGACGTTCCATCGTCGCAGTGGATTATTACAGTTGTGTTGCAATGATGCATCGAAATGGGCGGCACTGCTGTCGTTGCGACATGGCGTGACATGGCGATGTCGATATTCGTTTCGCGTTCACTGGGTTTTCTAAAGCCTCGCTGGTAGAATTTACTTAGGTTGCGGATCAAAACCTCGAACAGAGAAGAGACCTCATAATGAAATTTCGAACTTTTTCCAATGCGCAGCGCCCTCTTCGGAGCCGGTTCACTTCAGCGGTCGCCATGGGCGCCGCCGGCGTACTCATGGTCGCGGGTGCGTCATTGCTGGCGGTTTCGCCCGCGTCAGCGAATGGAAGTGGGACTCTGACCGTGACAACGACGGCGAATCAGACTTCGCCCGAGGTCTACGGCACGTCAGTCATGATTACCTCGACATTCAGCAGCCTTTCTGCGGGTGCTGCCACGGGCACCGTCAACTTGAACTACTCGACCGATGGAACGAACTACTACCCGGTACCTGGTTGCGCGAACCCGTATACGTACTCGGGTTCTCCCGTCACCTGTACGACGACGACCATTCCAATAGGTACCGTGGACCTTGACAGTGTCTACTCGGGTGACGTCACCTACATGACAGAGACGAGTGCTGCGTTGCCGTACGTGGTGAATCCGGGCCCTAATGCTGATTCGGTAGGGCTCAGTACTTCGCCCGTCACCTCGGCGACTCTGGGTTCTCCAGTGGGCATCAGCGTTGCAATGACACCTTCTGGTGCGACGGGCAGCGTTACCTTTAAGTACTCGACCGATGGATCGAACTACTCCCTGGTGACCGGTTGCGCGGGCGGGAACCCGGCGACTCTGAGCGGTGGCAATGTCACCTGCACGACGTCAGCTCTGCCGCTCGGCACGCGCGACGTCAGCGCCTCCTATTCGGGTGATGGTTACTACGAGGCTTCTAGCAGCGCGATTTCCTTCATCGTAAACCCAGGCGGGGGAACCGATACGACGACACTCACGGTTACCCCTGCGTCACCCGTGGCAGTGAGTAGCACCGTCGACATGACCGCGACCGTGACCGCAATATCGCCCTCGGGCGTGCCCACGGGAGGAAAGGTGACGTTTGAGTACTCGACGAACGGTGTCACGTATTCGGTCGTCACTGGTTGCACCAACCCGGTGGTGATTTCGAGCGAAGTGGCCACGTGCGTTACCTCAGCGTTACCCTTTGGGACCCAGGACCTCGTTGCGCTGTATTCCGGTGACCCGGTGTACACCGCGAACACCAGTGCGGCCGTTGCCTATTACGTCCGCACTTCGAGTGTGACCTCACTCGGGGCTACACCGGCCTCGCCATTGACGTATTCGAGCACTTTGACCCTCACGTCCATTGTTACTACCGGCGCCACGGGCACCGTTGACTTCGAAACTTCCGCCAACGACGTGACGTTCGTTGGCATCAGCGGTTGCACTGCACAGCCGATTTCCGTTACGTCCTACGTGTCAACCTGCGCTACGACGGCGCTGCCCACGGGTACGAACTACCTGGAGGCTGTGTATTCGGGTAATACGACGTACGCGCCTTCAACGAGTCCGACTCTGTATTACGTCGTGAACAAGGCCGCGCAGGCAGCCATCACGGTGACTTCCACCGCCGGACTGGTTGGTAAGGCGTTGACCCTGGTGACGACCGGCGGATCGGGCACCGGAGCGGTCACGTTCAGTGTCACCAACGGTACCGCGACCGGTTGCGTTGTCACTGGTAGCACGTTGAAGGCGACGACGGCGGGTACGTGTCTACTCACGGCCACCAAGGCGACCGACACCAACTATCTCACGGCCCTCTCGTCGGCGACGACGGTGACTTTCGTTAAGCCGATTCCAAAGGCCATTCGAGTCATCGGTTCTCCGGTCGTTGGTCGTACGACGGTGATAGGTATCGCCGGTCAGTATTTCTACGGTCAGCCAACGATCAAGACCAACGTCGCGGGTGTCGTGATTCGGGTGCTCAAGGACAATGGATCGTTGTTGAGCGTGCGCGTCACAGTGGCGAGTGGTGCCAAATCGGGCACGCGTGTGTTCTCTCTCACCTTCAGCAACGGCGACCGAACAAACGTGAAATACAACCTTCGCTAGGAAATGCCCAGGGTGGATTTAAGGGTCCGCCCTGGGCGAATGTCCTCTGCTCGAACGCGATCCTTCGCTTCTGATAGTTGAGGATTCAATTACGTTGGACCGCGAAAGTGACCCCGCCAGCGGTGATTGCTCTACTGGTACGCATTGTGGCGTTGATGCGCTCGCCATTCGCGGGCGATTGCTCGCTTCGCTGATCAAAACTGAGGTAATCATTGATGTTTCTCTGGAAGGCCGCGATGCGGGTCTAGGGGACCAAAGTAATTTCCTCTTTATTTACGGTATTTGTCGGAGTACGATGGTCAAGGCAGCACCGCATTTTGTCGGATTTTCAGAGTTTCTGAGAAGAAATCAGGTGGTGAAGTGACTCAAGATCTGAACTTTCAGATTGAGGTCGATGATTTCTTTTCCCTGCTCACACCCCAGGAATTCCTCGATGGCATGAATCTCGGGATCACGTTTCAAAATGCCGATGGCGTGGTCGTTGGATGCAACCAGGTTGGAGCATCACTCCTCGGTCGTCCGCGTGAGAGCATTATCGGTCGACTATTGACCGATTTACCCTGGATCAACGAGCCCTTCGACTACACGTTCGCGAACGGAACCAACGCACCCATGCTTGAAGATGAAGCAGGCTCGGTTGCGCCAAAATCGCGAGTACTGGGTATCACTGGCGCGGTTGATTCTGTGCGTTGGCTCATGTTAAGTACTTTTCCCGTCATTGTCGAAGGCCAGCGCAAGGGTTCGATGATCTCTTACCGAGACGTGACGATTCAACACCTAAGTGAACAGTCCTTGGAGTTGATGACAGAGATCAATCGGTTGATGATCTTTTCCAGATCTGAGAATGACTTCTTGAAGAGCGTGTGTGATGCGTTCGTGCGAGTAGGTGGCTACGTCTTGGCAAGATTTGACATCGCCGTGAACGACGAGGAACACAGCGTGCATTCATTGTGTTTCGCGGGTCCTTACGGCTACGTCGCTGACGCACTGGTCACGTGGTCCGGCGACAGTCCGCGTGGGAGAGGTCCCATTGGCCGAGCACTACTTAATAACGTCGCCGTGCAAGTGGACGATCTGTTGAACGACGACTTGGCGCAACCGTGGCACTCCCTGATGGAGAAGTTCAGTCTGCGCTCTTGCGTTTCCATTCCGCTGATGTTGTCGGACGCTCACTCGGCTCTGACGGTGTACGCGAGCACCACGTACGCCTTTCCTGGTCGCAGGTTCCAGCGCTTGCAATCGATGGTGCACGAAATTGAGTTCGCCGCGTCGCACGTGAGGTCCATCACCGCTACCGAGATTGCCTTGAACGGCACGATTGCGGCCCTCTCGCAGATGACAGAGACGCGTGATCCCTACACCGCGGGCCACCAGGCTTCGGTGGGTTCGTTGGGTGAGGAGATTGCTCGCCAGATGGGGTTCGATCCGACAATGTGTGACTTGATACGCCAAAGCGGCGAGTTGCACGACGTGGGAAAGATCGCGGTCCCGGTGGAGATTCTGACGCGACCCGGCCGGCTCACCAGTATCGAGTTTGACCTGATCAAGACCCATCCCATCGTGGGGGCGGACATCCTTGCGAAGGCGAACCTCCCATGGCCGATCGTTGACGTCGCCCTACAGCACCACGAGCGCATCGACGGTTCGGGCTACCCCTTTGGACTCAAGGGTGACGACGTGATAATGCCCGCGCGTATCGTGGGGGTCGCGGACGTCGTTGAGGCGATGACCCAGCACCGTCCCTACCGATCCGCGCTCGGCAGCGATGTTGCACTTGCCGAGATCCAACGTGGCTCTGGTGAGCAGTACGACAGCGACGTCGCGGCGGCGTGCATGGAAGTCTTCGAAAACGGTTTCGCATTCCAGTCGGGGACCAATTCCTCGAAATCGTGAGTCTGGCGATTTTTTCGCTTGATCGACGAACATCGAATGGGTGAATACTAAGCATTCTCATCTGTCGTAGATTCTCTCACGTTGTATCAAAGCTCAGTTTTCAAGAAGGTTGTCGCGATTTGCGGACCGTAGTAATGAGTGTGTCGACAGTGGATCATAAGTATTTGCATTGCGCTACTTTGGTTTCGATGCTTAAGGTATGCGGATGCGATTAGACGAGTACAGCGTGGCGTTTTTGACGCTGAACGAACACCGGCCAGTTCTGAGTGCAGAAGAGGCCGATGCTTTACAGAATTCACATATGTCGCATCTTGCCGACCTTCACGAAGCGGGTCATCTGCTCGCCGCTGGACCGTTACACAACGACTTCTATCGCGGTCTGCTGATTTTCAAGGTCACCGTCGAGGTCGCGCGGCGTTTGCTCGAAGCGGATCCCGCGGTGCGCGCGGGCCGCTTTGAATTGACGGTGGCGCGATGGATGGTGCCCGGAGGCACCATTGACTTCACTACTGCCCGATTCCCTCGGTCGATCGCCGAAATCGGCTGAAGGGTCCTTTTTTCGGTGTCGTCACCTCAGACGTTCACGCCGAGCGAACTGTCAAAAGGGGGCGCTGGAACTTAAAGCGCGCCGTGAGCGTTCAGGTCACTCTCGGCCCTCGGTAGCCCTCGGCGCCACGAGGCTTTGCTCGCGAGATACAGGACGTCAAAGGGCGTGCTCTGCTGGCGCGCCTGAAGCTCCGCAAAGAAGATCTGTGCTTCCGAGTGACGATTTCGATGCCAGAAGCGAATCAGCTTCCCGTCATTGAGGGTGAAGGCGAAGACGTCCGGTTGTCTGGTCTGGCGGATAGAGGTCACCGAAGCGAGAGGAAATCGTTCTCGACCAACGACGGCCGACCAGTAAATTTCATTGGATGCTGTATCGAGATGGAGCCGCGAGCCAACACGCCAAAGTACGTGCCATAGGTACCAAATCGCGCCAAAGGCGTACAACAGGCCCAGGATGATGATGAATGCCGATGATTTCGTGACGCCCACGCCAAAGATGAGCAGGCCGAGGACAGCAAAAGCGCCGAGGGCGAGGAGATAGCCAATCTCGGTGGACCGGCGAAGCGTGCGTACGTACAGCATCATTCAAGCGTAGGCGTGTCGCGGGGGAGTGCGGCGACAACGAGAACTTCTTGTGTGCGACACATTTGGGCGCCGCCCAAGTCGACGAATCGTTGGTGTGCGCCTCGCCGGTGATAATTTCGGCTCATGGGTGATGAGGCTGGCTCTAAGAACGAGGACTCCAAGAGCGATCCGCACGAACTAGAAGACAAGGACGTGCACGGACTGCCGTACGATTGGCGCCGCCCCACCGTGTCCCGTGCAAAATCTCGGATGTGGAACGGCGAGGATCCTCGGATGTTCCCGCCCAAGTCGTTTGGCGCGGGCTGGACTGTCAACTTCTACTGGTTAGCGCATCTGCCCAAGTATCTATTGAAGGACAAGAAGAACTCCTAGGTCAGTGGCCTTTTAAGTCCTGCGCCAGCAACGCTCAATGCGCTGCATTCTTGTACAGTCGAATCTCCTCAGCGAGATCCTTGGGCGCGGGGCGACAGTGGCAAACTTCCTCGTGGACTGCGTGCCAGGCAACACGTTCTTGGCGACTCGCGTCTGCGTCGAGTCGATGGTTTTGGTGCCATTCCTTGTCCATCTTATTTTCCTCTCTACTTCCAGCTCTTCAGCTAGGACGCGGTCCCTTCTGCCAGCACCGCACAATCAAGTCGGCCCGTTCACCTCAAGCTCTAAAAGCCCGGTTCGGTAAGATACTTTCGCATGAGTGTCTCTCCCGTCAATCCGCCTGAACTGTACGTTGTCTACTTGGGCGGTGATCCGGCTCCGGGTCGACTCAGCGAGGACCACGAAGTCGTCGTGGTCGTGGCGACGGGCGTAAAAGAGGCGCGAGCCTCGGCGCGATCCAAGTGGCAGGGCCAGTCACGAGCTCACGTCGATGCCGTTCGCGCCATCCGGGTCGTCGACGGATTCGAAATTCGTCTCGTGCCCACCGAACTCGACGACGAGTCCGTACTCGACGTCACCTACGAACCTGCGCCGTCCTCGAGCGCCGACGCGTAGTTCACTTCTTGCGACAGACCAGTTCTCCCTTCCCAATTGGCACGACGAGCGCATCGACCCTCGGATCGGACAACGCCTCGTCGACGAAGGTCTGCAGTTCACTTTGGTGGCTCACGACGTTGTCGGCGACGAGCAGTCCACCGCTCACCAAGTGGGGTACCACTGCCTCATAGCAGTCGTGGTACACGTCTTTTTCGGCGTCGAGGAAACAGAAACTCACCCACTCGAGCTGCGAGATGTGCTGGAGAAAATCGCCTTCGACCAGTGAAATTACGTCTCCCACTCGAGCGCTCTCAAAGGTCCTTCGAGCGAGAGCGGCCTTGGCGGGCAGGATTTCATAGGTCGTGAGTACCCAGGAACGGGCGCGGCACGCCAGCGATAGCCAGAGTGCCGAATAGCCCGCACTCGTGCCGATTTCAATCCAAGAGCCCTCGGGTGCCGAGGCTGCGAGCAGAGCAAGGAAACGACCGGTCTCTCGTGGAATCTGACGTAGACGTTGTGGTTGCGCCGTGCCGTCGGCGCGATCTTGTTCGTCGCGTTTCTCCAGATCCGCCATTGTCTCGACCACGGAAACGGGAATGTCATGGAACATCGCGAGCCTCCTCGAGCGACGGTGCGCCACCGCCGTTACTCCTATAATCCCACGAACGTCGCGGACGTGCCACGACTCGGACGGTTTTGCGAGCGTTGCCGTTCGTGCGACCATTGTTACTACCATGGGGCGCACGAGGTGCATAGTGCAAGAGTTACTTTTCAGTGTCTTTTCCAATCGCGATGACGCGATTGAACTTGCCCGGGAGTCGGCGCTGTCCCTAGAGGGGATGGGAATATCGTCGCGCATGTTGTACCTGGATCAAGGAGATCAGCCAGCGATCACTCGAGACACCTTGGTGGTAAGCCTTGGAGGTGACGGCACGTTTCTCCAGTCGGCGCGACAGGCCCACGAACACGGTGCGCGGGTGCTGGCCGTCAATCTCGGTCGACTCGGCTTCTTGCTCAACGTGCCCTCGACCGAGATCGTTGAGAACGTGAATGACGCATTGACCAAGAATCTGGTGGTCGAGCGTCTTGCCCTGAGCATCTCGCGTGGGCCCGGCACGCCGAGTGAGTTCGCCCTCAATGAAGTAGTCGTCGAGCGTGCCCACGCCGGCCACATGGTCAGGGTGAGGACGTTCATAGACGACGACGCGTTTCTTACGTATTCCGCTGACGGTGTCATGGTCGCCACCCCCACTGGCAGCACCGGCTACAACTTCTCTGCCGGCGGGCCTGTGGTGGACACCACTCTGCCGGTGATGGTGCTGACGCCGATCGCGCCACACTTTACGATCGACCGGTCCATCGTGGTCGACGCCAACAAAGTGATCCGACTCCTCGCCGATGACAAACCCGCGATCATCGTCGCCGACGGTCACACCATAGGCGCCCTCGAGCCAGGAGAAGCCATCGAAGTCAGTAAGAGCCCAACGCCGGTGCGCGTAGTCGCTACGCGCAGCTTCGAATTGGGCTTCCGTCTTCGCGAGAGCCTCAGAGAGGGTCATGCCTAAGGCACAACTCGTCGAACTCTACGCTCACGGTCTAGGTGTGATCGAGGACGCCCGTTTGGAGTTGGGTCCTGGATTCAACGTGATTACCGGAGAAACCGGGGCAGGGAAAACCTTGCTTCTGGGTGCCCTCGGACTCTGCCTGGGCGGTGAGAACGCCACGTCGCGTTACGCCGCCCACGCTGACATGCGCGCCGCCGCAGTTTTCTTACGCGACGGTGGCGACGAGATCGTCCTCACCAGAGAGGCGAGTTCTACAGGGCGCCTGCGCAGCACGCTCAACGGCGCGCCCAGCAGCGCCGAGGTACTGCGAAATCTCGCGAACAACCTGGTCGTGATCCATGGTCAACACGATTCACTCAACCTTCGAAATAGGGCAGAGATCCTGCGGATCGTCGACGCGAGTGGCCAGGTTTCGACGTCACAACTCGATCAAGTGCGTGCGTCTTTGCGTGAAGCAGCGTCTCTTCGCAATTCGTTCGGTGGTGATGAAGCGGCACGCGAACGCGAACTTGATTTTCTCGAGTTTCAGATCGGCGAGATCATCGCCACCAAGATTGTCTCGAAGGACGAACTGGCCGAGACCCTCGAGACCCTTACCCGCTTGAGTTCCTTGCGCGACGGCCAAGAAGCCCTGGCCCGCGTGCTCGAGGAACTCGACGCCGACAACGACGACGCCGTGCTCAGTCGTCTCGCCCAGTCCATAGAACGGATTCCCGCAGGTGACGCCTACGACAGCGCGCGCGAGTCGTTGCTCGCTGCGCTCGCCCTGGCGCGCGAGGGGATCCACGAATTAGCCGTGTTGAGCGATTCAGACGCCTTTGACCCAGTGGTGATAGACGAGCTCAACGATCGAGCAGCACTTCTCCAGCAAATTGCCCGAAAGTACGCTGGATCCCTCGAGGCGGCGCTCGAAACTCTCGCGGTGCTCCAGGCCCGACTGGAAGAGCAGCGAGCCGCCACCGTTCGTCTGGCGAATTTGGACGTAGAGGTCGCCGAACTCGAGGCCCGAGAACGAGAACTGGCCCGGGTGGCGCGCCGAGAGCGTGAAATCGCCGCAGTCCAACTCACCGAAGCGGTTCGGCGCCAACTGCCGCGCGTGGCGCTCCCTAACGCCCTCTTGCGTTTTGAAGTTGACGGCGACGATGGTTCTGAGACCCAGATCCTCTTCACCCCCAATCCGGGTCTACCCGAGGGGCCCCTCCAGTCGCTCGCGAGCGGGGGAGAGTTGAGCCGCGTGTTGCTGGCCCTTTCGCTCGAAACGGCCCACGAGGACGTGGTAGCGGTCTTTGATGAGATCGACACCGGTGTGGGGGGCCAGGTGGCCCAACAGATTGGCCAGTGTCTCTACGAGGTGGGTCGCCAGCAACAGGTCCTCGCGGTGACGCATCTGGCGTCAGTCGCGGCCCAAGCGGACCACCACTTCGTCATCGAAAAGACCACGGACCACGGCGTCACTTCCACGTCACTACGTGCCGTCAACGGCGTCGAGCGAGTGAACGAAATCGCCCGAATGCTGGCGGGCGACGCGATTACCGACGAAGCCAAGGCGCTCGCGCAGCGTTTGTTGGAAACATCGCGTTAATAGAGGCGAAGCTCGTCGAACGTTCGATATGATGTGTTTCCGTGGATGCGGCGGATTACAAATGACTAAGTTCGTCTTTGTAACTGGTGGAGTATCCAGCTCTCTCGGTAAGGGTTTGACCGCCTCATCGCTTGGTCGCCTGCTCAAATCCCGGGGTCTCAAGGTCACGATGTGCAAGCTCGACCCTTACCTGAACGTCGATCCGGGCACGATGAACCCCGGTGAGCACGGAGAGGTATTCGTCACCGACGACGGTGGGGAGACTGACCTCGATCTGGGCCATTACGAACGTTTCATCGACGAGTCGCTCTCGCGCATGTCCAACACCACTACGGGCCAGATCTATTCCAACGTCATCGCCAAGGAGCGTCGTGGCGACTATCTCGGCAAGACCGTCCAGGTCATTCCTCACATCACCGACGAGATCAAGGAACGAATCCGTCGATTGGGCACGCTCGGCGCGGACGTGGTCATTGTCGAGATTGGCGGCACCG
>PKZO01000074.1:0-113309 GCA_003133125.1 Acidimicrobiaceae bacterium
CGTGCGGCGCGAGTTCGATCCTTACGCTGCCCGTAGAACGGATGTTGCCATGAGTAAACCAGTCGACACTGGTCGAAGCTTCAGTATCGAAGACGTCGTCAAGGACGTGCGCGAACGCGGGGACGCGGCGTTAGTCGAGTGGTCCCAACTCTTTGACCAGACGACCGCCGACAAGCCCCAGCGGGCCGTGGCGTATGGGGACATTCCCACCGCGGCGGTGCTGGCAGCTGCGGATGCGGTACGCACCTGGCACGCGGCGCAACGTCCCGCGGACGTGATGTTAGAGGTATCGCCTGGCGTGACCCTCGAAAGGCGCTGGACGCCACTTCGCTCCGTGGGCATCTACGTGCCCCAAGGACTCGTTTCGTCGCTCATCATGACCGGTGTGCCCGCGCAGGTCGCGGGAGTCGAGCGCATCGTGGTGTGCACCCCGCCCGCTGGCGCACCCGCGGTTGCCGCGGCCGCGGCGCTACTCGGCATCGACGAGGTGTGGGCCTTGGGCGGAGCCCAGGCGATCGCAGCGATGGCGTACGGCACCGAATCGATCGCACCGGTCGACAAGATCTTCGGACCAGGTGGCGGCGCGGTGAACACCGCCAAACTATTGGTGAGTCGCGACGTGGCAATTGACCTACCCGCGGGACCCAGTGAGGTCGTCGTCGCGGCTGACTTGGGTTACGACGAGGTGATCATCCAACAAGAGTTGGACGCCCAGATGGAGCACGGGCCCGACTCACGGGCCTTCGTGGTGCGCGTGGGCGACGACCTCGAGGCGGCCCTCGCCGAGATCGAGGGCTACGCGGCCGAACACGTCGCGCTGTTGGGCGAACGCGCGGAGTCCCTCGCGGGAAGGATCCGCAACGCCGGCGCAGTCTTCGTGGGACCCTATTCGCCGGTGCCAGCCGGTGACTACGCCACGGGGGGCAACCACGTTCTGCCGACTGGTGGGTGGGCCAAGACCACCGGGGGTCTCGGTCTCGAGGGATTCATGAAGACCGTCACCGTCCAGCGCGTCACGAAAGAAGGACTCGAACGGCTCGCGCCAACGATCGAGGCGTTGGCCGACCTCGAGGACATGCCCGCCCACAAAGCGACGGCGAGACGATGAGCACTCCACCGGCGCTCGACGCCTACCAGTGGCCGCCCTCGAACGAACGCATCTCGACCCAGGTCGGCATCGACGTGCGCCAGATCATCCGCTTTGACGGCAACACCCCTGCGACGCCGCCGGCGAGTGCGCGCCCGGCGGCGCTCGCCCGAGCCCTCGCGGACATCAACGAGTACGATCGGGGCCGCTACGAACCGCTTCGTCGCGCGATCGCTGAGCTGCATGGTGTTGGTCTGGACCAGATCTCCCTCGGCGCTGGAAGCGACGAGTTCATCGTTTTGGTTGCGCGAATCTTCGCCGAGAACGGCACGATCGCCACCGTGCCCTCTGATTCGTACTCGATGTACCGCTACGCGGCCTTGATGGCGGGAGCGACCATCGTCAAGAACGTCGCCCAGGCCGACCTGGTCTTTGTGTGTCGACCGAACAATCCCACCGGGGAACTCCCCGAGATTCCACAGGTCTCGGGTCAATTGGTGATCGACGAGGCCTACGCGCACTACGCGGGCGTCGACGCGCTCGAGCGTGTGGCGAACGGTGCGATCATCCTGCGTACGTTCTCCAAGGCGTACGGTCTCGCGGGTGCGCGTGTGGGTTACGCGGTCGCGAACGCTGAGTTGACCGCGGTGATCACGTCGCGCCAAGCGCCGTTGTCGGTGTCCTCGTTGTCAGCCGCGCTCGCTCTCGCCGCCCTGGCGACGCCGGTCGACGTGAGTGCCCAGGTCGCCGAACGCGATCGAATGACGAAGGAGTTGGGTTCGCTGGGACTCGAGCCCGTCAAGTCCTACACCAACTTTCTCTTCATCCCAATGGACAAGCCCCAGGACATAGTCGAACGGCTCTTGCCGCACGGTCTGGTCGTGCGCGCGTTCGCCAAGGGCCTGCGGATCAGCGTGCGCGACGAGCTCGACGACAACGTGTTGCTCGACGCACTGCGCGCCGAATTGACTGGCTCGTCGATGCCCGCACCGGGCGTGCGCCACCGCCGAGCGACCGCCGAGACACTGTTGACGGCGCGCCTGCGTGTGCCCGGCGAGGGACGCGTCTACGTGCACACCGGCGAAGGTTTCTATGACCACATGCTCCAACAACTCGCCTTTCACGGAGGTATGGACCTTCGACTCGAGGGGGTGGGCGACCTCGAGACGGGTGAACACCACACCGTCGAGGACATGATGATCACCTTTGGCGAGGCGCTGAACCAGGCGCTCGGGGACCGGCGTGGACTCACCCGCTACGGGGAAGCGCGCGTGCCTATGGACGAGGCGCTCGCCTACGCGGTCGTTGACTTGTCTGGTCGCGCGACCGCCAACATCTCGATAACGCCTGATCCGGGGATGGCGGCGCACGCTTTCATTTCACTGGCCCAAACCGCGCGCATCACGTTGCACGTGACCGCGAGCGGGGAGAACGCCCACCATGTCGCCGAGGCGTCGTTCAAGGCCGTGGGCCGGGCCCTCGCCCAAGCCATGACGCGCGACGGCAGTCTCGTGCGTTCCACGAAGGGGTCACTGTGAGCGACGTCGTGATCATCGACTACGGCGCGGGCAACACGCGCTCGGTAGCGGCCGCGATCACGCACGTCGGTCGGTCCACTGAGGTGAGCGCGGACCCCGCAAAGATCGTGGATGCGCCCTACGTGGTCCTACCGGGTGTTGGTTCAGCGCGCAGTGCGATGGAACACCTTAACGAGACCGGCGCCGCCGAGGCGTTGCGAGCGCGCTTTCGCCTGAACGGCCCAACGCTCGGGATTTGTTTGGGTATGCAGCTCGCCCTCGAGGCGAGCGAGGAAGACGGCGGCGTCGAGTGCCTCGGACTCTTAGAGGGAAAGGTCGTTCGTCTCCAGGCCGAGCGCGTTCCTCGTCTGGGCTGGGCGATCGTCGAACCGTGGGGCGACGCGTACTACTTCGCCCACAGTTTCGTCGGTACTTCACCCGACGCGGTCGCTACGTCGGACGGACTGACTGTCGCGGTGCGCAAGGATTCGTTCTTCGGGGTGCAGTTTCACCCCGAGAAGAGCGGTGACGCTGGACTCAACTTCTTAGGCCAATGCCTCTCCCTCGTCTGATTCCTTGCCTCGACGTCGCCAATGGTCGCGTGGTGAAAGGGGTGAGCTTCGTTGGTTTGCGTGACGTNNCCGCGACTCCCGATGACACGAAGACGATGACCTCGGTCGTCGCCCAAGTTGCCGACGTCCTGGAGATCCCCTTTACCGTAGGCGGGGGTGTGCGCAGCGTCGAGGACGCCTCAAGGATCATCGAGTCCGGTGCGGACCGCGTATCGCTCAATTCGGCCGCGCTCGCCGAACCGTGGCTCATTACCGCGATCGCCGATCGCTACGGCAGTCAAGCAGTCGTGGTGGCAATTGACGCGGGAGAAGGAGTCGTCCACACCCACGGCGGAAGGGTCGCAACGAAGACTCCGACGCTCGAGTGGGCCATCGAAGCGGCGAGTCGTGGGGCTGGTGAGATCTTGCTGACCTCGATCCGCCAGGACGGCAAGCGGACCGGCTTCGATCTGGAGCTCACGACGGCCGTGCGCAGTTCGATCTCGATTCCGGTGATCGCATCAGGTGGCGCGGGCTCGGCCCAGCACATCGCCGATGCGTTGCGAGTCACCGATGCGGCACTGATCGCCTCGATCGTCCACGAGAACCCTTCGGGACTACCGGGACTTCGTCAGGAGATAGAGAGCCTGGGAGTGCATTTGCGTCCCATGAAGGAGCGATCATGAACGAGCAACTGAAGGCCGCGATCATCCAAGACGACGCGACGGGTCGGGTGTTGATGCTTGGGTGGATGGACGGCGAAGCACTCGAGCTCACGCGAAGCACGGGGCTCGTGACGTTCTACTCACGATCTCGCCAGCAGCTCTGGGTAAAGGGAGAGACTTCGGGTAATTCGCTGCACGTCGTCGAGGTCGTCCTCGACTGTGATGAGGATGCCGTGCTGGTTCGGGTGAACGCGGACGGCCCCGCGTGTCACGACGGATCGACATCGTGCTTCACGCCGTGGTTGTGGCGCAAGATTCTCCAGCGTGAGGCCGAAGGGAGTGACGCGTCCTACGTCGCTCGAACGCTGCGTGAAGGTACGGCAAAGACTTCGCGCAAGGTGGGAGAGGAAGCGGTCGAGGTCGTCGTCGCTGCGCTGAGCGAGGATGACGAGCGGGTCGTGAGTGAAGCCGCTGACCTTTGGTTTCACACGCTGCTCCTACTACGAAGCCGTGGCCTGGACCCCGCTGCAGTCGAGGACGAGCTTCGTCGGCGATCTCGGTAGTGTCGATACCCCGTAGGTTGAAGTGCACGTAGAGATTGTTGAGCGAAACGAAGAAGAGGTGATGGGTTGATTGCGACCACGGTTTCTTCGGGTGTCATGGTCCTCGTCGTTGCGGTCTTTCTCGTCTCGTGCGTGGAGATGGTCGAGGCTCTTACCATTGTCCTGGCCGTCGGTCACACGCGGGGATGGCGATCCAGCTTCGAAGGGGTTGGCGCGGCGCTAGCCGCGTTGGTGGTGCTCGTCGCACTTTTCGGTCCGGCGCTCGTACGAGTACCGCTGGCGACGCTGCACCTCTTTATCGGTGTCATCTTGTTGATCTTTGGTATGCAGTGGCTTCGAAAGGCGATATTGCGATCGAGTGGCCTTAAGGAAAAGAACGATGAGGACGTTCGCTACCGCTCGACGGTGGCATTACTGGCGGACAGCACGCCCGCTACTGGTCGTGACTCGGTGGCGTTCGTGGTGGCGTTCAAAGGGGTCTTTCTCGAGGGTCTCGAGGTCGTGATCGCCGTGATCACGTTGGGCACGTCCGCGCACCGGCTTGGTCTCGCGTCAGTCGTCGCGGCGATCGCGGTCATTCTGGTAGGGGCGGTGGGAGCCCTGGTGTCCAAGCAACTCAGCAAGGTTCCCGAGAACGCGATGAAGATGGGGGTGGGGATCCTGCTCACGAGTTACGGGACGTTCTGGACGGGAGAAGGCTTGAAGGTTCGCTGGCCCGGGGGCGACGTCTGGTTGCTGATGTTCGTTGGTATCTACGTAGTGGTGACGTTGGTCTTCATCGTTAGCTTGCGTCGAAGCGACGCCGCGGTGCTCGAGGTGACGCCGTGAGCGAGACGAAGTCACCCTTGGTGTGGCGGGCCATCAAGGGTTTCGCGATGTTTTGGTGGGATTTTCTGGTAGGTGACACGCCCGAGTTGTTCATCGCGGCCCTGGTGGTCGTAGGGTTGGTCGCGTTGTGCCGGATCGTCTGGCAACTCAACACCCTCGCCCTCGTCGCGTTGCCGGTGCTGTGCGTACTAGCGCTCGGTGTTTCGCTCGATCGGGCGCGACGCGTACTTCGAAAGAAGTAATCAGGATCCGCCGAGTTCGTAGGCGGTCATGGAGAGCGAACCCATCTCGTAACCGTCTATGAGGGTCCGTGTTGGTGAGGACGCGGCGGCCGAGAGGCCCGCGATGTAAGCGAGCGGCAGGAAGTGGTCGGGAGTGGGCACCGCGAGACCGTAGTCCGGCGAGCTCTCGCTCGACGCGAGTTGCGAGGGATCGCTCGTCATGATTGAACGTACGTCGTCGTCAAAGCGGTGCGCCCAGTCAGTACCCTGGCCGGGTTGGCGCCAGTCGATGAGTCGAAGGTTGTGCACGACGTTGCCGCTCCCTAGGATGAGCACGCCCTGGGACCGCAACTCGTGCAATTTAACGCCGAGATTGAAGTGGTACTCGAAGGGTAACTCGGCGTTGATCGAGAGTTGTAAGACCGGCACGTCGGCCTTGGGGAACATGTGCACCAGGACCGACCAGGTACCGTGGTCGATGCCCCAACTGTCTTCGTCGAGGCCAACGTAGGTGGGCTCGACGAGGTCGACGATGCGTTGGGCGACTTCGGGTTCTCCGGGCGCGGGGTATTCGACGTCGAAGAGCTCCTTCGGGAACCCGTAGAAGTCGTGGATCGTACGCGGGACCTTCATCGCTGTGACGGCGGTGATGTTCACGTACCAGTGCGCCGAAACGACGAGGATCGCCTTGGGCGTGGGTAACGCCGCGCCGAAGGCCGACCACGCTTCGGTGTAGCGGTTGTGCTCCAGGGCGTTCATGGGGTTACCGTGGCCGACAAAAGCGGCGGGCATCAACTGGGTCATGGGCATCTCACTTCGTGGGGACCTGCGTATCGTACCGGGAGTACAGTTCGAGCAATTCGCGAAGGCTTCACTGGTAGTGCGGGGGAACCTCGTGACGCTCTCGCGCGAGGCGACGAATTTCATCCCTTAACCGGGCGTTCTCCTCGCGAAGGTGCGCGACGAGCTCTTCGAGCTCCTCACGGGACAGTTCGGCGTCTTTCATCTACTCAGGTTGGCACAGAATCACGCAAGTTGAGAGCGACCGGTCCCTCTCGCGTGGATCGCCGACAGGAATATGCATTTCACTTTGAAGGCCCGTTCGGTAGAATCATTTCCTATGCGCCTCGCCTCTTTCGCTCACGCGCCAATGGAGGACTGAATAATGGCGGTTTGGGTGCGGGTGCTCTCGGGGTGTGTGGGGCTGACCGTACTGGTGCTCGTGCTTGACGCGGCCATCAGGACGTTCCTTCTTCCACGCTCGGCCCGGGTTCGGCTCAGCAACGTCACGGCGCGCGCGGTGAGCCGGATCTTCCAGATGATCGCGGGATCAAAGAGGTCCTACGCGAAGCGGGACCAGGTGCTTTCGCTCTTCCCGTCGATTGTCTTGCTCTCCTACCAAGCGCTGTGGCTCGGGCTCACGTTGGTCGCCTTCGCTTTCGCCTACGTGGCGGCGGGTATTTCGAATTTCGCCTCAGCCTTCGAGGTCTCGGGCTCATCGATCTTCACGTTAGGCACGACCTCGGGCCACGGCGGTGCGCAGATCACCTTGGGCTACCTCGAAGCGGGTATTGGCCTCACGCTGCTGGCGCTCTTGATCTCGTTCATTCCTACGCTCTACGCAGCCTTCCAGCGCCGCGAGATCTCGGTCTCTCGACTTTCGGTGCGCGCCGGCGTGCCCGCGACCCCGTGGGGCATTCTTGAAATCGCGAACAGCGTCAACTCCTATGACCTGCTCGATGAGTTGTGGCGCGAGTGGGAGCAGTGGTTCATCGAAGTCGGTGAAACGCACTCCACGCTCACGATTCTTAACTTCTACCGATCACCAACTTTGGACCAGACGTGGATCGGGTCGGCCGCCGCCGTGCTCGATGCGGCGGCACTCTTCAACTCGGTAGTCGATCTCACGCCTTCGCCAACGGCCGGACTCTGTATTCGCTCCGGCTGGCTCAACCTTCGACGGGTCGCTGACTATTTCGAGGTCCGTTATCCCCTCAAGGTGAGTCACAAGAGCCCGATTGCGATCTCGCGCGAAGAGTTCGACATCGTTCTAGTTCGTCTCGAGCGCGGCGGTGTTCCATTGATCGCCGACCGGGATGCGGGGTGGCGCGACTTCGTGGGCTGGCGGGCTAACTATGACCACATCATCGAAGCCTCGTACAAGCTCTTTAACTGTCCCCGCACCGACTGGCGCAGCGCTTCGAACGAGCCCCTGGTGGAGCGATCGAATGTGCGAGGCCAGAATGTTGAAGACTGATACGGTCGCCAGTTCACTCGCCTGGCAGTCTCATGGCGTGTTTTGAGTGTGGACTGGTGGCTTTCGGGCGAAGGGGGTTCACGTGGGAGAACCGAGCTACTCCTTAGAGACTGACGCGACGAAGTCGCTGAGGATGCGCCGTAACTCGACGGTGGTCTTGTCGGCGCGCGTATGGAGTTCAGCGGTGATGTCGAGCGGAAGTTCGAGCACCTCGTAGCGTGACTGGAGATAGAGATCCTCGTTCACGACTGCCACTTCGAAGTCAATTGCTTCGGCCATACGTTCCTGGGAACCGTCGAGATCATTGCGCCACAGGCTCGAGTAGATGCGCACGCTCTCGTCGTCGAGCGGCGTGAGGAAGAAGCCAATGACGTTGGCACCGCCAGCATCGAGAAACTCGATGGCGAGTTCAAGGTGAAAGGGAGCGGTGTAACGGTACGTGAGTCGTCGGCGCTGTAACAAGGGGCGAAGCCCTGCGGCGACGCCCGGGTCCTCGCGATTGGAGAATTCGTGCTCGTAGGAAGCTTCGAATTGAAGCCCGTTGCGGGTAACTGTGTACTTTGGCACCTCTCGTGCCTCGCCGGCACCAAAGGTTTGCGCGTGGATGAATGGAAAGTGTGCCATATCCAGAAAATTGTCGGCGAGCAGACCAGCACTCGCTCGCGTCTCGATGACGGGTAAGTCGCCGCGCAGGAATGCCGGGTCGAGAGCTGACAAGATGCTCGGCATTGGAGTGGCCGGTTCGAGTGGCGCCACGAAGACCATGGCGTGTGACTCCTGCAAGCGAGCGGGTCCAGCAAGTTTTGCCCGATCGGGAATCGTCGTGTTTTGGCCGAGCGCGGGGATCTCGACGCAGTTTCCTTGCGCGTCATAGACCCACCCGTGGTACACGCAGCGAAGATTTTCGCCTTCGCACTGGCCCAACGAGAGTGGTGCGAAGCGGTGGGGGCAGCGGTCCTCGAACACCCGCAGTTCGCCGTCGGGGGTTCGATAGGCGACGTAATTCTGGTTGAGCAGCGTAAAGCGCTTTGGTGACCTGGTCACTTCGGTAGAGCGGCAAAGTGGATGCCAAGCCTGGCGCAACGCGGGGTCGAGGTTGCGAAGCCCGCGGTTCATGCACGCCAATGTAGTTGAGCTTCAGGCATTGAGGTGCACGTTTGCGGGGTCGTGACGATAGGTTAAGAAGAGGTGGCACGAGGGAGGGTCCATGGCAGGTTCACGAGATGAGGGTTCTCTCGCCAGCGCCGAAGGGATTAGCGACGAAGAGTTGACCGCACTGGCGCTCGCGGCGAACCCCGACGCACCGCTCGACCTTGATGCGGTGCCGTGGCGCGCGGGGATGTTGCAACTCGGATTACTGCCTGACTGGTACATGCCACGTGCAATCGCGACGGGTCGCGGTCGAGGCACGCGTATCGTGATCTACGCGGTCGTGGCGGGCTTCCTCGTCATCGGCGCCTTCGGGCTTTGCATCACCTCGGGCTTCTTGTCATTGGCCTGAATTCACCCGAAGGTAAACCACGTGGGCGAGATTACGAACGTTCGAGAGTGTGCAGATAGCACTTGAGGGCGACCAGACCCTCACCGAGAAACAGGCGTGTTTGCTCGCCGAGTTCCTGGCTGACGTCGAGAATCGTCGAGGTCATTTCGACCAAGATGCGTGTCGCGGCGCGCGCACGTTCCTTTGAGATGCCCACGAACCGGACTCGAAGGAGGGTCGAAAGGAAATCAAGGTAAAGCTCGGTGTCCTGGCGATCGATTGCGACGAGTTCGGGCACCGCGCGAAACGCTCGGCGTAGATGTGCGGTCGCCGGACTCTCGTTACGTAGTTCTATGGCGAGAGCGAACATCTCGTCGGCCCACTGGTCGAGGTCGGGAGCGTCGGATATCTCGTTGAGCTTCTCGGTGAGTGGTGCGTTTCGCCGTTCCTGGTCAATGCGAAAGAGTTCGACAAGAATCGCGGTCTTGTCGGGAAAATAGTGATACACGGTGCCGATGTTCACCCCGGCGCGCTCGGCGACCACGTTGGTGTTGAGGCCCTGCACCCCTCGCTCGACGATTATGTCAGTGGATGCTTGCAAAATGCTGGCGAACGTCGCAATGGAACGCGCCTGGGACGGTCTCTTTAACTGGGATCGGTATTCCGATATCACTTTTGCCATTTCATTAGTATTCACCGTAAATCGGAGGTTTCGCTAAGTTTTTTTCCAACTTTTCAAGTCCAACTTGAGGGAACCAATCACGTTGGTCGCCATCGGGCGTTTCGCGATGTCGTCGCGCTGAATGCCCATTGTCCACCGGCCGATGCGCTTGCGGTACGAGACGAACGCGTCCTGCACCCTGGCGGTTACCAAGAAGTAATCGAAGCACTCCGCGGTCGCTTCGCGTGACGGACGGTCGGTTCGGCGTCTCTGTCTAAGCGGAGGAGCGAGGATCGGACGAGGTCGGGAGATTCTCCGCCTTCACGGCACTGAAGGAGAATTCCCCGTCGGTCGATCTACTGCGGATCAAGTTCCTCGAGGTCTTGGCATACGGGTTGGCCGGCGAGACCCTTGAGTTGGGGCGGTTTCACTTTGGGCGACGATGGAGCGTTCAAGTGCTCAAACCGTTTAAGAAAGTTCTAAAGACTTGCTGGCGCTACGTCCCTCGTGTGAGATAAGCACTTTGCGGACCAAGGAGCTCCACGGGCTGGACCCTGGTGAGTGAAGAGTCACTACCATTGAAGTAGACGGATGTTCCCAGTCGGGGCACCTAGTAGCCAAGAAGTCAATCGTGCCTGCTCTCAGTGTGAAGTCGCTGCACAAGTCCTATGGACAGTTGCACGCGGTGAACGGCGTGAGTTTCGAAGTGGTTCGCGGCGACGTTTTCGCTCTCCTGGGGCCCAACGGCGCGGGCAAGTCGACGACAATCGAGATTCTTGAAGGGTTCTTGAAACGCGACGGCGGTGAGGTGAGCGTACTTGGCGTCGACCCCGGTGAACGCGGCGAGCAGCGATGGCTTCGAACGAGGATTGGCGTTGTCCTCCAAGAACTTACGGTCGAACCCTTCTTCAGCGTTCGCCAAGTGCTCGAGCGCAACGCGGGTTACTACCCGTCGCCTCGGGCCGTGGACGAAGTGATCGAGCTCGTGGGTCTGCGCGACAAAGCCGACGTGAAGGTGAAGAAACTTTCAGGGGGCCAGCAGCGCCGACTAGATATTGGCCTAGGAATCGTTGGAAACCCAGAGTTGCTCTTTCTCGACGAGCCGACGACCGGACTCGACCCNNGTGGTCCTCACGAAAGGCCGCATCGCCGCTTCGGGGACGCCCTCGTCGTTGGGGGGCCGTGATATGGGCAAGGTGGCGATCTCATTCACGATGCCCGAAGGGATTGCCGTGGCGGACCTACCCGTGACGCCGAGTTGTCTCGAAGGACTACGCGTCGAAATCGACACCGACTGCGAGCTTGAAGTGCTCTCGCGCTTGACCCACTGGGCGCTCGAAGAAAAAGTCTCGCTCGCCGGTCTCTGCGTGATGCGCCAGACCCTCGAAGACGTCTATCTGCGACTGACCCACGAAGCGTTGACGTCAAAGGACGAGGTGCACTCGTGAGTGTCGACGTCGCGCCGCTAAAGGACCACACCTGGACCGGTGACCTTCGTCTCGTTGTGCACCAGGTTCGCTACGAGCAGAAGGCGTTTTGGATTAATAAGACCGGCGCCATGTTCACCATAGGTTTCTCAGTCATCTTCTTGATCATGTTGGGTGCAACCAACGGTACCCAGACGATCTCCTACTTGGACAACATAACGAATGACCAGTACTACGTGCCGGGCTTCATCGCTTACGGCATCATGGCCGCGTGTTTCAGCATGCTGACGAGCAACCTCGTGACGCGTCGCGAAACCGGTCTGCTCAAGCGACTGCGCCTCACGCCATTGCCGGCGTGGGCACTGCTCTCGGCGATCTTTCTCAGCACCGCGATCGTCGCGCTCGTCCAGGCGGCGGTGTTACTGGTCATCGGTCGTTTCGGTTACGGCGTGGCCTTTCCTCGCGCGTGGTTGGCGTTCCTCATCGTGGTCGTGGTGGGTATCGCGTGTTTTACCGCCATGGGCGTCGCCATCAGTTCGGTGATCCCGAACCAGGAGACCGCCGGACCGGTGACGAGCGTCGCCTTTTTTGTCCTGCTCTTCTTGTCGGGTCTCTGGTTTCCGTTGCCCCCCCATTCGGGTCTGGAGACGTTTTCCACGTTCTTTCCGGTCCGCCACTTTCTCACCGCGGTGCGCGCCCCCTTTGAGCAGCAGGCGGGAATGTCCGCGTGGCCCTGGCATGATCTGGGAATCGTGGCGATCTGGGGCGTCGTCGCGGGTTTCATTGCCTTGCGCAAGTTTCGTTGGTCGCCGCACCGCGGTTAGCCCTAAGGGCCCGTGCAGGGTCGCGGATCTAGGGGAACAGGCCGCGCACTTCAGTCGCTTCGGCGATACGTTCGACGCCCACGGCGATGGCGGTGTCGCGAAGGTTCACCTTTAGTTCCTTCTGTCGGTTCCAAACGTGGTTGAAGGCCTCGTGCATCGTCTTTTCTAGACGCTGCTGGAAGAGTTCGGACTCCCACATGAATCCCTGGAGGTCTTGGGCCCATTCGAAATAGGACGCTACGACTCCGCCCGCGTTGGCGAGCACGTCGGGCACGACGGGGATGTTGCGACTCGAGAGCACGGCGGCGCCCTCACCGGTCGTGGGTCCGTTCGCCGCCTCGATCATGATCGAGGCGGCCATGGTCTCGGCGATCTTGTCGGTGATGACCCCGCCCAGGGCGGCGGGAACCGCGATGTCACTGGGAATGGTCCAGAACTGATCGGAATCGACGAGGTCCGCGCCGGGGTAACCAACGACCGTGCCGGCCTCGGCGAAGTGCTTGGCGAGCACGTGGGGGTTAACGCCCCCGGGTACGTGGATGGCGCCCTTCACGTCGGCGACGCCGACAACCTTCATACCCCGGTCACTCATCAATTTCACCAGCGGAGCACCCACCTTGCCGTAGCCCTGGATGATGACGCGTTGTTCGTTGGAGAGTCGACCCATGCGTTGGAGGATCGCCGCGGTGCAGATCGTCACGCCCAGTGAGGTCGCTCCGGCGTGCCCGAGGGTGCCGCCGATGGCGAGGGGCTTGCCCGTAACGACGCCCGAGATGTTGTGGCCGTGCATCATCGAGACGGTGTCCATGATCCAACTCATGACCTGGGCGTCGGTGTTGATGTCGGGAGCGGGGATGTCGCGGTCGGGTCCGATCATGGGACCAATGGAAAAGGCGTAGCGCCTGGTGAGTCGTTCGAGTTCGCCGCGCGAGAGGGTGGTGGGGTCAACGCGCACGCCTCCCTTGGCACCGCCGTAGGGGATGTTCACCACGGCGCACTTGATCGACATGTCCGCCGACAGCGCGGCGATCTCATCGGTGTTCACGCTCTGGTGGAAACGGATCCCACCCTTGCCCGGACCACGCGAGGTGTCGTGTTGAATGCGCCAGCCGGTGTACATCTCGACGTTGCCCGAGTCCATTCGAACTGGTACCGCGACTTCGAGGATGCGCTCGGGGGTGATGATCCGCTTGATCATGCCGTCGTTGAGCCCGAGGAGTTTGCCCGCGGTCTCGATGAGTGAACTGACCCGCAGCCAGGGATTGAACTCGCCAAGGGACGCTTCGTTGGGTTGCGTGACCACGTTGTCACCAGCCTTTTCTTAGTCGCGAAGGCAGGTCTGCCTCCTTGGTCCAGCGTAGGACAAGGTCGACGCGCACAGTCACCTCCTTAGGTCACTTCAGATACTGTCTGGGAGGAGTTGAGCGGAGGCCCCATGAAGATTTCGACGATGTTGAGCTACTCGGGGGGCTTCAAACAAGCCGCCGAGCAAGTGGTGGCGATGGAAAAGGCGGGCCTCGACCTCGTCTGGGTCGCCGAGGCCTACGGCTTTGACGGTCCATCACTCATGGGCTACCTGGCGGCACTCACCGACACAGTCGAGATCGGCGCCGCGATCCTGCCCATCTACACCCGCACCCCTACGCTGATCGCGATGACCGCGGCGGGCATCGACGCGCTTTCCGACGGCCGATTCCACCTGGGCCTCGGCGCTTCGGGCCCCCAGGTCATCGAAGGCTTTCACGGCGTGCCCTACACGAATCCACTCGGACGCACGCGTGAGATCGTCGAGATCTGTCGCGACGTCTGGAAGCGCGAGGCGCCACTCGTGCACCAGGGCAAGAACTTCACGCTGCCCCTACCCCCCGAGCAGGGAACCGGACTCGGCAAGCCGCTCAAGATCATTGCTCACCCGGTGCGCAGCGAGATACCAATCTGGATCGCCTCGCTCGGCGAGAGGAACGTCGAACTCACCGCCGAGATCGCCGACGGCTGGATTCCGATCTTGTTCATCCCCGAGCGAGCGAAGGACGTGTGGGGAGAGCCCTTAAAGGCCGGCGCCGCGAAGCGCGCGAGTGGGCTCTCTGAGATGATGATCACCGCGGGCGGACTACTAGCAATCGGCGACGGTCCCGACGTCACGGCGCTTCGTGAGTTCCAACGTTCCATGGTGGCGCTCTACGTGGGTGGCATGGGTGCCAAGGGCAAGAACTTCTACAACGAACTCGCGATCCGTTACGGCTACGAGAAGGAAGCCGAAGTCATCCAGGACCTGTATCTGTCGGGTAAGAAGAAGGAAGCCGAGGCGGCCGTGCCGGCTGAATTCTTGGAATTGACGACCCTGTGCGGATCGATTGGTTACGTGAAGGACCGTATCGCGGCCTTTAAGGACGCGGGTGTGACCCATCTTCAAGTGCACCCGATCCCTCTGGGCGATCAGACGAACGCCTCGCTCATCGAGGTCGTAAAGGAACTCGTTTCCTAATCCGTGCTGCACGTCGAGCGTTGAACTTCGATCGACGTGCAGCGGGTGCTAACTCGAGGCGACCACCACGACCAGACTTGCCGGGGTGGTACCGGTTACCTTCTCGCTCAGCGTGTAATGGACCGTCGCGAGCCCGAGGATCTTCAGGTACCCTTCGACTGAGCGAGCCCTCGCGAGGGCGAGTTGACGGTTGGCCGCGTTTGCGGGCAGAGTCGCCTTGCCTTCGAGGCTCACGTTGACGTAGTGTCGCGAACGGATGGCCTTGGCGAACGCCGCGACTTGATGCTGCATCGCTGTGGTCAGCACTGAGGAACCGAGCGCGAAGGTGTGCACCGTCCCGAGCATCACTAAGTGCCGGGTCACTGTTTTCGCGGTCCACTGCGCGTAGAGGGTGAGTGATCCGGTCAGAGAGTACCCAGCGCCCCCCAGACCCACCAGCGTCCCACCACTCGCCTGGGTGAACCATCCCTTAAAGACGTGGCCGGCGAAGGTAGGTGCGGCCGGCAATGTCACGCTCGAGCCGCTAGCTCCCGACACGCTCATCGTCGTTGAACCACCGTCACTGGCGAAAGTTACGGTGTCGGTTGCGCCAGTTGTCGTCGTGGTCGTGGTTGGCGTAGGTGGGAGGATGATGATGGGCGGCGATTGGTACTCGAAGGCGCCGGCGTCACAACTTGAGCCCGCACCGGGTCGAGGATCACCACGTTCGTCAGTCGTTATCGTGCAGCGCCCGATCGGGACCTCCTGGTAGGCCGAGCTCGTCGGGTCGATAGCGAGGGTCTCGGGACCGCTGGAGCCATTGGCGTTGAGCGCGGTCGCCACGTTGATCGTCGAACTGGTGACGACACTTGTACCAAAGTCGCAGGTGTTGTCGGACTCCACGTTGTATCCGCCGTCGGGATTGGTTGGAAAACTTCCAATACAAGAGTAGGACTCGTCGAGGATCGAGTTGCTGATCGTGATGGGCGAGTCTTGATTCGCTATCGCGTCGCCCTCATTTGAGGGTGTGGTGGAATCGTCGTAGAACGTGTCATTGGTCAGGGTCGCGGCACTGTCGTAGAACGTGTCAGACGTCGTGCTCGCCACGGTCGCGACACTGTCGTTGTAGAGGCCGCCTCCAGCCCCTGCTTGATTCCCCGTGAACGTGTCGTTCGCGGCGGTGAGGGTGCCGCCCTCGGCGACGTAGATGCCTCCTCCACCACCTGCTTGATTCCCAGTGAACGTGTCGTTGTTGGCGATAAGGGGGCCGTCGTCGTAGATGCCGCCACCGAACCCTGACTGATTCCCAGTGAACGTGTCGTTGTTGGCGCTCAGCACGCCGTAGTCTTCAATTCCGCCACCATTGTTACCTCCGTTGGAACCATCTTCAATGGTGAGACCCTCAATGCTAACTATTCCGAGGCCAATGGTGATATCCGGCCCGGAGCTATCGCCCATAAAGGTCGAGTCGACGCCTGCTCCGATGATGTCAATCGTGTCGTTGTTGGTGAGATCGATCACGTCGTCTTCGTGGTAGGTTCCCGCGGCGACATTAATGGTGACCGCCGAATTCTGAAGGCTCTGAGCTATATTTATCGCGTCTTGAATGGTGGGACAGGCGTTCGTGGTGGCGTCTGCGCACGTGCTGCCGTTGTCGCTCGCGTTGACGTACAGCGTCGTGGGCGTGTCCCAGAGCGCATAGAGGGTGACGTTCGCGGTGCCCATGGTCAACTCCGTCACTGGAAAGCTTCCGTTGGGGAACACCGTGCCCGAACAGGGCGTAGCAACAGCCTCTTGAACTGTGCACCATCCGCCAAAGCCGTAACCCGAGAGCGTCGGAGGAGTGCTGAACAGCACCTCAACTATTTCGCCGGGTCCGTAGGTATTGAGATCGATCGGACCGTTGCTGCCGGTGTTGGGGTTGTAGGTGACGAAATAGCCTTCGAACTCATAGGCGCCCGCGTCACAGTTGGCGCCGGTCACGCCCGGCCGCGGCTCGCCCCGCTCGTCGGCGGCGTAATAGGTACAACTCGCGATCGGGACCTCTTCGTAGGCGGAGCTCGTCTGGGAGATAGCGAGGGTCTGGGAATCGGGCGATCCGTTGGCCGCGAGGGAACTTGCCAGGTTGATTCCCGAGTTGCTGACCTCGTCGCTCCCCCCCAAACCGCAGGTGTTGTCCGACTCCACGTTGTAGCCCAAGTCGCCGGCTGTGCCGTCACAGGAATCGGATTGATCGAGAATGGAATTGGCGAGGCTAAAGGCAGCATCGATGTAGACACCGGCGCCTTCCGCGGAGCCAGTATTGCCCGTCACTGTGTTGTACGCAATCGTCACGTTTTGGGCCGTGGTGGTGGAAAGCACGTTGTCGATCGCGCCACCAAAGGCGTCGCCGTTTCCAGCGGCGGTGGCCGAATCGGTGAAGAACGTGTCGTCAATAAGCTCCGCCGTCGCGCCACTAGCGTTGAACCCGCCGCCGAAGGCGGATCCGCCGGTGCTGACACCACCAGCGCCACCGTTGGTCGCGTCGCTCGAGAACGTGTCCTTGGTCAGGCTCGTGTCACCGGCGCTGCTGTAGAGTCCGCCACCGTAACCGTTGCCGCCGTCAACGCCGACACCGCCGGCGCCACCGTTCGCATTGTCGTTCGAGAACGTCGTCAGGTAGAAAGTGGAACTCGTCGCGTGATCGGACGCGGCGCCGCCGAAGGCGGAACCGCCGACCCCACCACTGGCGCCGCTGGCGCCACCGTTCGCGGTGTCGTCGTTGAACGTTGCGACCTCCGTGTACACGGTTCCGCCCTCAACATCAATGGCGCCACCGTAGGCGGAACCGCCCGCCGAGGTCCCATTGCCACTCCCGCCCGACGCGGAGTCGGTCGTGAAGGTGTCGCTGTATAACGCCAGTTCACCACTCTCGTCATAGATGGCCCCGCCACCGGCGTTACCGCCGGAAACCGAGGTCGTTGAGGGGGCGCCAATTGCGACGTCGCTCGAGAAGATCGAGTCGTCCACCGTGAGGGTGCCACTCTGGTTGTAGATGCCTCCTCCGTAGCCGCTGGCACCAGAGCCAACTCCCAATGCCTTACCATTCTCAATCTTGAGAGCTTCTAGGGTGACTTGCCCGCCGGCTCCTATCGTGAAGTCGCTCCCGAGGTCACCTCCGTTTATGAATGTCGTGGTTGCACCAGCGCCCTGGATGACCAGTGTGTCAGTCGAGGGGAGATTGATCGTGTCGTTTTCGTCGTAAGTGCCCGCAGCCACGTCGATCGTGACGTCGGTATTCGTTTGGCCATCAGCGAGGCCGATGGCGGTCTGGAGCGAGGAACAAGCATCGCCCAGGTCGGCGCAGTTCCCTATTCCTGCGCCGCCCTGTGCGACGTACAAGGTGGCGGTCGAGTTCGCCGAAGCGCTCGTTTCTGCCATCAAGGTGAACGAACTGAAGAGAGCCATCGCGAGCGCCACCTTGACCCACGTCAAGGACGCCTTATTCCAACGCACCAACATGTGATTCCTCCGGTTTCTTTGCTGCCGTCGAAAGGGACAATATTAAATTGACTCCACTTGGCCCAGGTTTAGAGGCAACAACATTTTTCAGAGGCTACTTGAGTCTCGGTGGAAATGGGGACGTGATTTCAAGTAATTTGCAGTCTTTTCTTGGGTTACCGGTTAGGAACGCACTAGAAACTCAACGATCTTTTGTATAATTCGTCCAATCCTTGCGGGTCGCACTGCACCACGAGTGCTCCTAAAGCGAGGCGTCGCGCCCGCCAGATTCGAGCCACGCTCGGTACATCGAGGCGTACGCGCCTTCGCGGTTGAGCAGTTCGCGCGGGGTACCCACCTCGACGATGCCACCCTGGTCAATGACGACAATACGGTCGGCTCGCTGGGCGGTCGTGAGACGGTGGGCAATGAGGATGGCCGAACGCCCTTCGAGCAGTCGGTCGAGCGCTGTTTCGATCACGGTCTCACTTTGCAGGTCGAGTGATGACGTCGCTTCGTCCAAGATCAGCACTCGAGGTCTCGCGAGAAAGGCCCTCGCCAGGGCGAGGAGTTGACGTTCACCCGCCGACAGAGTCTGGCCGCGTTCGTGGATAACGGTGTCGAGACCTTCGGGCAGTCGCGCTATGAGGTCGCGAAGGCCCACGACGTCGATCGCCTCTTCGATCTCCTCGTCGAAGATGCCCGTGCGCCCAAAGCCGAGGTTCGTGCGAATGGAGCCCGCGAAGAGGAACGCCTCTTGGGGCACGACGCCCAACTGGGAACGCAGCGAATGGAGCGTGACCGTGCGGATGTCGATNNGATTCACCCGGTGCGATCTCCAGGTTCACGTCGTGCAGCACGAGGTTGTCGGGGTTGTAGCCGAAGCTCACGTCCTCGAAGGTGATCCGCCCCTCGATGGTGGGAAGAACGACGGGGTTTTCGGCCTCGTCGATGCTCGGCGGGGTTTGAAGTACTTCGCGCAGACGGATCACCGAGGACCGGCCCTGCTGGAGCGAGTTGTACTGCTGGACGAGCAACTGGATGGGCGCGAAGAAGCGGTTGAGGTACAAGAAGAACGCCACCAGGGCACCGATGGTGAGTTGGTGCTCGAGCACCATGTGGCCACCGATCCCGAGCAACATCGCCGAGCCGAAGATTCCGATCATGTTCGTCGACGGTCCGTAGATGGCGTTGACGCGTCCGGTGTAGAGGTTCGCGTCGCGATAGGCGCCCACCACGTGACGGTGGTTGGCGATGTTGCGCTTCTGTCGATTGTTCGCGGTGACGACGCGGATCCCGTAGAGGGATTCGGAGAGGTCCGCCAACACGTTGGCGATGCGGTCGCGACTGAGCAGGTAACCCTTCTCTGAAGCGTGGTGGAACCAAAGCGTGAAGACGAACATGAGTGGCACGACGAGCAGCACCGTCCACGCGGCGAGGGTCACGTTGGTCGCGAAGAGGATCGCCGTGATGACGATCATCGTGAGGCCCTGGGCGGCGAAGGAGCTAATGCCGTCTTGGACGAGTTGTTGGAGGTTCTCCACGTCGCTGGTCATGCGACTCATCAGCACGCCGACTTTCTCGTCGGTGAAGAAGTCGAGACTGAGCCGCTGGAAGTGGACGAAGACCCGGATACGCAGGTCGTGCATCACCCGCGAGGCGAGTTTTCCCGTCACGTCGATCTGGACGCGTTGTAAGAGCGCGTTCGCGAGGGCGAGCACGAGGTACAAGACGCCACAGACAAAGACCACCTCGAGGGACCGGTGTCCACGGGTGAGGCCCTTGTTGATGGCGAGTTCGGTGAGCAGCGGGCCCGCCTGGAGTAGCAGGCTCGTAAGGATCACGAGTAACGAACCACCGACGACCCACCTGGGGTACGCCCGCAACATTCGAGGCAGGGTGAGGGCGAGACGTTCTTTGGCGCTGGGACGTTGGTGGAACGACAAGTTCGACGGCTCGTGAGCCGGTTCGCTCGCGAGGACCTTGTTCGCCTCGACCTGCAGTTCGCTCGGAATGCCGCCGAAGGGAAGACCGGTCCTCTGGGAGGCACCGAACATCCCGCCACCCGCCCCGCCCCATCCGCCGCCCCAGGCCATTACTCGTCGTCCCGGGTCGTCTGGGCGAGCACTTCGGCGTACAGCGGCGAGGTGGCGAGCAATTCCTCGTGAGTACCAGTGGCGACGACCCGTCCCTCGTCGAGCAGGATGACTCGGCTCGCGAGCGCGATCGTCGATATCCGGTGCGCGATGACGATGGTCGTTCGCTGGCGAAGCAAGGCGCGCAACGCTTGGTAGATGCTCGCCTCGACGTGCACGTCGATGGAGCTGGTGGCGTCGTCGAGGATGAGAATTGGGGGATTCACGAGCAGCGTTCGAGCGATGGCGATGCGTTGTCGTTGCCCGCCGGACAGGGTGTAGCCGCGCTCACCAATCACGGTGTCGTAGCCCTCGGGCAGGCGCTCGATGAACTCGTGCGCGTTCGCCGCGCGCGCGGCCAACTCGATCTCGTCGTAGGTGGCGTCGGGCTTTCCGTACGCGATGTTCTCAGCGATCGAGATCGAGAACAGGAAGGGTTCGTCGAGCACGACGCCCACGTTGGCGCGCAGCGACGCCAGGGTGGCGTCGCGCACGTCGGTGCCGTCGATGCACACCGACCCGTCGCTCACGTCATAGAAGCGCGTGACCAATCGAGCGACCGTGGATTTACCCGAGCCGGTTCGTCCGACAATGGCGACGGTCTCACCGGCCTGGATGTGCGCGTCGAAGTCGACGAGGATCTCGGCGCCGTTGGCGTACTCGAAACGCACGTGATTGAAGTCGAGCGCGCCCCTCACGTCGGTGAGATCGAAGGCGCCGGGCCGCTCGGTGATCTCGGGGTTCTCGTCGAGTACCTCAAAGATCCGCTCGGCGCTCGCCTTGGCACGCTGGCCCATCATCACGAGCTGGCCCAGCATCATGAACGGCGCTTGGAGCATCAAGAGATAGGCGTTAAAGGCGAGGATGCCACCGATATTGAGATGTCCGTCAAGGACCATCCACCCGCCAAAGAACAAGACGAGGGCGAGTCCGACCTGGGGCAGGTTCTGGACCCAGGGGGACCACTTGGCCCGGAACTGGGCGTCCTTCACGTAGGCCCAGGCGACGCGCTCTGCGGCGTCGGCGAGGCGGTTCACCTCGGCCTCTTCCTGGGCGAAGGACTTCACGACGCGAACACCGTTGATGTTCTCGTCCAAGATCGTCGCCACGTCGGCGAGACGGGCTTGAGTGATCCACGAGATGGGAAAGAGCACCCGGCGCATGCGGATCCCGATGAAGTACATCGCGGGCATGATCGTCATCGCGATGAGCGCGAGCCAAGGGTCGATCGAGAGCATGAAGCCGAAGGCGAGCACCCCGATCGAACACTGCACGATGATTAACGGCGCGAACGTCGAGTACATCTGGACACTGCGAATGTCGCTGTTGGCGCGACTGATCAATTGGCCCGACTGCACGCGGTCATAGAAGCTGAACGACAGCCACGTGAGATGCTCGTAGATCGACGTGCGCAGGTCCGCCTCGACGTTGTAGGCGGTGTAGTACACGTACTGGCGCGAGACAATGCCAGTGACGCCCGCGAGCACCCCCACGAGGAGTATCTGGATCACCTCGTGGCGCAGACCCGAGGAGTGGTGCTGGATGCCGGTGACCGCGTGATTCAACATATTGGGCACGAGGGTCTGAAAGACCAGACTCACGAAGGAGAGCCCGATGGCGGTAAAGAACGTCAGTCGGTGCGAGGCGATGATCGGCAGGATCCGACGCCACCAGGGCAGGCTGGGATCGCGTGAGATCCTCGCGCGCGGACCGCGGTACTTTGACCGGACGCCGCCCAGGGGGTTGGCCTTGACTGGTTCGAGGCCGTGCGGGGTACCGGTAGAGAGCGAAGCGGCCATGGCGCAATCGTACCGTTCACCGGAAATTTCCCTTCCGGACACTCGTCGTCATGCTAAGTGCCTCATCCAAGTGGACGTAGTCTGACTTCGTGCCTACTCCGCTGATTGTTAAGCATCCAATCGTCGCTGACAAGGTCCGCCAGATTCGCGACGCTTCAACGTCGAACTCGGATTTCCTGCGACTCTCCGGTGAAATCTCGCGTTTCGTTGCCTACGAGGCGTTTCGTGACATACCAACGTGCGCCACCACCGTCGACACCCCGGTGATGAAGGGTGCTCTCGCCGTGCGGATCGAGGCGCAATTCGTGATCGTGCCGATCCTGCGCGCCGGGCTCGGCATGACCCCCGCGGTACAAGAGGTACTTCCTCATCACCGCGTCTGTCTGGTTGGACTGCGTCGCAACGAGGAGACGCTCGTACCCGACGTCTACCTCGACGGATTGCCCGACGACCTGGCGGGCGCGCCCGTGGTGCTCTGTGACCCGATGCTCGCCACCGGAGGGTCGCTCGTGTGCGTGCTCGACATGTTGCGATCGAGGGGAGCGGGAGAGATCACCGTGCTGTGCCTGATCGTGGCCCAAAGTGGACTCGACCACGTCGCCTCGCATCATCCCGACGTGCAGATCGTGGCGGCGGCACTCGACGAGACGCTCAATGACGTTGGTTACATCGTGCCGGGGCTGGGTGACGCTGGTGACCGGCTCTTTGGACCTCCGGTTCGTTAGTCGACAGTGGCCCCTAGAGGCCAATGTCCTCGTTCCAGAGTTCGGGGTGCTCGCGAACGAACGTCCCCAGAAGTTCAGTGCACCCGGGGTCTTCGAGCAGGACTATCTCGACGCCGAGCTCTTCGAGCCAGTCGTGACCCCCGTGGAAGTTCGTCGCCTCGCCGATCACGACCGCGCCGATGTTGAACTGTCGAACGAGACCCGAACAGTACCAACACGGTGAGAGCGTGGTGACCATCACGGTCTCGGCGTAGTCGCGGCGCCGCCCGGCGCGGCGAAAGGCGTCGGTCTCGGCGTGCACCGAGGCGTCGTTCTCTTGGACGCGTCGGTTGTGACCGGATCCGAGCAGGTCGCCCTCGCGAGTGAAGAGTGCGGCTCCAATGGGAATGCCGCCCTCGCGTGCTCCTACGAGCGCCTCGTCGTAAGCGCTTTGGAGCATCTGGCGAGCGAGACCGACTTCAAGTGGTGGATGGTGTCGTTCCATGGACTCAGTATGCTCCAACGTCGTGGGCGAACNNTTGGCCCTCGCGTTGCTGATCACGGTGGACATGGGCGTGGAGTTCATGTCGCGCGCCGGAGCGGAACTCGCGGACATCATCAAGCCCTACGACGTCGACATCGTGGCGACGGTGGCGACCATGGGTATCCCGCTCGTCGTAGAGGTGACCCGTCACCTCGGACTCGACCAGTACGTGATCTTGCACAAGACACCCAAAATCCACCTGGCGGACGCCGTGAGCGAACCAGTGCGCTCGATAACGACCGACGCCGAGCAGCGCNNGCTATTGGGACCCTGGTCACCGAGGCTTCACTCTGGCGCGAGGCGCTCGGTGAGGACGCCCACAAGGTCCGCGCCCTCGGATCGATTCCGGTCTTTCGTCCCGACGGATCGGGTGGTCTCGTCGAGGACTGGACGGGCTAGGCCCGACCAGTTCGTGCAGAACTGGTCGGGCCTCGCGACGACCTAACGGTTGGGTTCAAGTTCCTTTTGCTTGGCGACCTGGCGCGCGACGTTGCCGGTCAGTTTTTCGAGCACGAAGTACACGAGACCCGCGATGATCACACCGGTGGGCACCGAGAAGTCCGCGCCTCCGAACCAGCCAGCGGTGCCGCAATTCGCCGCCGTGGTACCGCTGCAGAAGAACGCACCGTAGTGATTGGATATCGGCGTCATCCAGTGGAACGGGAAGCCAACGGGGGGCGGGGCCTTGGAGAAGGCCAGCGTGGCGCACACCACGCCCACGACGAAGGCGACGATGGCGTTCCAGTTGACGCCCGAAGAGCCCGTGAAGTAGATGCCTCCCTTGTCGGTGCGTTGCAACTCGGCCGGGCTGTAGCGATAGCGGCGCAAGATCCAGTCCACGAGGTAGATTCCGAGCCACGGTGCGATCCACAGGATGATGACCCCGACGAACTCTTTCATGTACAGCGAGAACGTCGACTGGAATTCAGCCCAGATGGTGAGCCCGCACGCGATGAAACTGTCGAGTACGACCGCCTGGTAGCGCTTGAGGCGTAGCCCCATTGCTTGCAGCGAGACGCCCGAGGAGTACAAGTCCAGTGAATTGATGCCGAAGAGCTGGACGATCGCAAAGAGCAAGAACAACACCACTATCCAACTTGGTACGAAGTGCTGGTTACGGAAGGCCTCAAAGGGGTTCGCCCCGTTCCAGATCGTGCTCGTGGACAAGAAGGTGAAGGTCAGTGCACCCAGGATCATCATGAGGATCTCGGGAATAGCCGTGCCGAGGAACACCCAGCCAACGATGGCGCCCTTCTTGGCGTCGCGCGGTACGTAGCGCGTGTAGTCGTTGCCGCACTCGGTCCAACCAAGTCCCGAGAGCGCGAAGACGAAGGCGAGTCCCGCCGTGTAGAGCTCCCATCCACCGAGGAAGCCCTTGTCACTGGCGCTACCGTGCTTGATGTCGTAGATGGCGAGCACCACGAAGATCGCACCGAAGGGAATGATCAGGGCTCGAAGGACCTTCACCATCGTGGCGTGGCCGAGATACGGCATGACCGCTTGAATCGCGGCGGCGAGGATGATGAAGACGACCTTGAGGCCACTCGACACGTGCACACCCGCCATTTGGGTGAGCACGATCGCGGCCCCGACGATGAGGATCAATCCCTCGGTCTCGAATCCCAGCTGGGTGATCCAGTTAAAGAAACTGACCAGTCGCGAACCTCGGGTGCCGAAGGAGGCGCGGCTTATCGCAAAGGCCGTTGTTCCCGTCTCGGGTCCCTGCAGCGAGGCGAGACCGAGCAAGAAGAACGATAGGTTGCCAATGACGATGATGCTTAGCGCGGTGTAGAAGCTAAACCCGAAGCCCATGAGTAGAGCTCCGTAGATGAAGTACTCAACGTTGATCGCCGAACCCGTCCATAGAGCTCCGATATTGCGTGGTGTGGCCCAACGTTCGGTCTCGGGAATGTAGTCAATGCCGTGCGTTTCGACGCGAAAGGCCTGATCTCCAGACGATCCGTCGTGCGACTCCATTATTGATGCCACGGGTGTGTTCCTCCCTTGTCAGTGTCGATGTTGCTTACCCGCGCCGACATCGTGAGGTGCTCGTCGTACGCGCCCAGTCTGCCCGATTTGTTTTCCCGACAGGGGCCTTTGGTGACGGTTTCGTGACAGTTTTCTCAGAATTAATCAGTTCTTAACGCCTCCCTAGAGGGTTCAAAGAGTGGCTCGGCAAGATGACGCCATCTCGAAACGTTCGAGAAGTTGCTAGAAAGGTTCCCCCCATGTACCGCACAACGAAGAAGAAGTTAGTCAAGCGCGTTGGCATCTCGAGCGTCGTGGCGCTCGGTGCCCTCGGCCTCGGCGCCACGGTCGCCAGCGCTTCAACGACCACGAGCGCTCACCACACCACCGTGAGCGCCAAGGACACCACCGCAAATCCATCACCGCCGCAGGGTCCGGTTTGTGCGCACGGTCCCGGCGGGGTAGTAACGGCCCTGACCAGCGGTTCTATAACGGTGACTGATCCGTCGGGCACGGCGACGACGTTCACGATCTCGTCCTCAACGACCGTCACCAAGGATCGAAGTACCGTCTCGATATCGGACCTTGCGCTCGGCGACGAGGTTCGCGTCATGCCCGGCGCCACTGATTCGAGTACCGCGGCGAGTATTGACATCGTCCAGCCGAGTGTGATGGGAAAAGTTTCCGCCATCAACGGTGACACCATCACGATCGCCGGTCCCAACAGTACGAGTGCAACGGTGATCGTCTCGAACGCGACCACGTACACCAAGGACGGCGCGACCGCGACCCTCGGTGACGTCACCGTTGGCTCGTCGATCTTCGCCGAAGGCAGTTTCGCGTCACCGACTGACACGAGCACGCTCGAGGCGACGAGCGTCGGCATTGGTGCTCCGAGGGGAGCCCTTAACCCCGGCGGACCGATGCTTCGCGGGGCACCGTCCGGTTCGCAACGCCCAGCGGCGTAGACGAACTGGCGACGCTTGAAAGTTCTCTCAGGGTCCAGGTTCCTCCCTTGCCTGGGCCCTGAGACAGTAACCAAGGATTCGATTCTTCTAGTGGTCTTTAGCCATATTTATTAACTTCTAGTGGCGCAATTTTGCTTTACGTCATCGAGAAGTAATTAAGAACTCACTTGCTTACTGGGGAGTTCTTGCTAAGTTGCCCCCAAGAGGAGAATCCGCACAAGGTGGATTCTTCAGGGGGAAAGCAGGATTAAAGATGTCAAGCACGTTCGATCGTCGATCGTTCCTTACCCATTCAGCAGCCACCATTGGTGGCGTCGCGATGGCCGGTACCGTCGTTGACGGTTTACTTGAATCGGTGGCGGGGGCTACGGTCGGTATTAACAGGGCCAAACCAAAGCTGGGTGGCTCAATCACGGTGGGACTTATTTCCGACGTGCCGAATTATCACATCTTCAATGGTGCTCAAGGGCAGATGGACGTCTCGGCCTTTTGCGTCGCGAACGCCGTCTTTGACCCGCTGTTTGTTATGGCCGCCAACGGTGAGTCGTGGCTTCCCATGCTGGCACTCTCGGCGACGCCGAACTCTGACTACACGGCTTGGACGATTCCGCTGCGCCAGGGTGTCACGTTCCACAATGGTGACCCTTTCAACGCCCAAGTGGTGGTCGAGAACTATCAGGCCGCCGCGTTGGACCCAACCGTGGGACTGGCGATCCGTCCGATCATCGCTTCGGTGGTGGCGACCAGCGCCTACGAGGTTGTCTACAACATGGTGGTTCCCTACTCGACCTACCCGACCAACCTCGCTGAACAGCAGATTGCCTACATGGCTCACCCGTCCTCGTTCTCACCAACCAATACCGGCAACCCGATTGGCACTGGACCGTTCGAGTTTGTGTCCTGGCAGGTGGGCGTTCAGTCCAAATGGAAGAAGAACGGGAAATACTGGCGCAAGGACGGCGCTGGGCGCAGGTTGCCCTACCTCGAGAACGTCACCTTCAAGACGATTCCCGACCCCTCCACGCGCAACGCCGCGCTGCTCTCGGGCGGGCTCGATTTGATCATCCAACAGGACTCTTCGAGCATCGCCGAACTCGACAAGACGAAGAGTCTCAACATGATCACCGACCTCGACGAGAAGCGCAACCCCTCGGTGAACTGTCTGATCATGAATACGAGTGGCACGCTGAACCAATACTTCCTTTGGGCTGGCGAATTCGCGGCACAACTTGGCGTGCTCGGTGTCCTCGACTTCCTGTATGGTCTCGAGTACTTCGCGGGTGTGCTCAAGACGGGCGCCACGTCGGCTCAGGCGCTCGCGGCGACGAATACGTGGCTGCAGGGTACGACCACCGTGGGCGGAATTACCGCACCCGGCCTTACGTCGGCTCAGGCAACCACCGTGACGTCATACATAGCGACAGGAAACGCCACGGCGGCGAGTCCCGCGCCAAGTGAGATCCAGTTGGCGGACTACGCGGGGACGACGGGCGCGGTCAACCCGTCGACTGGCAAGTGGGACACCACGATGACGCCGGTGGTTAATGACGTCACTATCCGCAAGGCCTGTGCCATGGCGATCAACCGCAACACGTACTTCAAGGCCATCGACTCAAGCGTGGGAGCCGTCGCGGATGGCATTTTCCGCAAGGATTCGCGCTTTTACAGGAATCCGGGCTACCCCGCCTACAACCCGAGTGCCGCCAAGGCCCTCGTGGACGCCTACAAGTCAGCGAACAAGGTCTCTAAGGTCAGCTTCGTCATTGACATTGTCGCCGGCAACGCTTCAGACTTGAAGGAATTCCAATTCCTTCAGTCCCAGCTGGCGGCGGTGGGAATAACGGTGACGGCCCGTGAGGCGGTGCAGAGCGCGGGAATCACCAATGTCATCTACGGTGAGTACGACTGTGCGGTCTGGAATCAGTTCGGTGCCGTCGACCCGGCGCTCAACTATGTATGGTTCCTCTCCCAGCCGGCGGGCACGGCCGCCACGGCGGGCGGTTTGAGCATGCCGGCGTTGCCGACGGGTACGTTCGTGGCGGGCGCAGTCAACTTCGCTCACCTGGGCGACCCGAAGATTGAGGGATCGATGCTCGCCGCCTTGGCGGCACCGGCGAATTCGGCGGCGCAGATCAACAACTGGGCGGCGGTGAACGCACAGTTCGCCAAGGACATCCCCTATTTGTTCCTCGACATCATCGTGACGGCGTACGCCGCGGCGAAGAATGTCCAGAACTTTGCGGTGAGCACCGCGGCCGATGGCGTTACGCGGGCCCTCGCCATTGGCGGGTCGTTCGGTTCGTTGCGATGGGACCAGATCTGGGTTTCCTAGTTTCCTTCTAGAGGCGGTTCGACGAGGGGCGGCACTTAGGTGCCGTCCCTCGTCGCGTCAGGTCGTACCTTCGCTGACGTGACCAGCGACGTGGCGCCACCACCACAGCGTCGTCAAGGCTAAGAGCACCGCCACGATCGCGACGATTGTGAAGGGAAGCGCGGCGTTGATCGAGAAGAGGAAGCCTGAAACGCCCGCCGCCGCGGCGAGCGAGGCGGTGTTAGACGTTGCGTAAAGGCCCTGGCGCCGACTGAGCTCACGGTTGACCGCACCCTGGCTCATCAAGGAAGAGATCGCCGGCAGCGACAACGACGCCCCGACTGATTCGAGGGAACCGAGGAAGAGAATGGCCACGTTGTTGTGGATGTGGGGGTAGAGCGAGAGGAAGATCGCACCATTGATGACGCCGGCGAGGGCGATGTAACGCCGGTTGCCGTGGTCGGCGAGCCAACCGCCGACGCGGCTGAGCGCCACCCAGGGAATCGCGAACATCGTCCAACTCAGTCGAATCTCGAGGCTCGTAGCGTGGTGCGAGTGCATCAACAAGCTCCAGCACGCCTCGTAGACCCCCACGCAGAGTCCACCCGCGCTCGTGGCGAACAAGGCGCCGATGAGTTGCGGGTTCCATTGCAGTTTGGGTAGGGGACTACGGTCGTGGGCGGCGTCACCCACGTTGGTGCGAAAGGCCACGAACGCTGCGGCCAGGCTGACGACCCCGGTGGCGAAGAAGGCCCACCCCAGGTCGTGCACCGACGCGACGACGCCCACGACGGGTCCGAGCGCCATGCCGAATAGCTGCGCGGCGAAGATCCTCGATATCGCGCCTCCGCGCTTCTCTTCGGCGAACAGCGCCGCGACCGCCGACATCGACGCCACCTCGATCGCACCGGCCGATGCGCCCTGGACGACGCGAGTGAGAATGAACCAAGGTGCCGCGACGGGCAGTAAGTAGGTCATCGACGCGAAGCCGTAAGCAATGAGACTGACGATGAGCACCGGTCGACGTCCGAATCTGTCGGCGAGATGCCCGAGGAAGTACTGGGTGACGACACCCGCGACGAAGAACGAGGCCATGATGATTCCGATGACGCTTGGCGTGCCGCCGCGGTGCTCGAGGAAAAGCGGAAGTAGAGGTAGTCCGAGCGTCGAACCCATCCACTGGATGCCCACGATGATGGTGAGGCGGCGAAGTGTCTGGTCGGGGGTCGAAACGGGCACGGCGACCACGCTAGTGGTCGCTTGTTCGCTCCGTTAAAGGGTCCCGCACTCGAAGAGGATCAGTACGCCGAGCCCGAGGTAGACCCAGGGTATGAGATTTCTTCCGAATCTTTCGCCGAAGGCCACGACGCGTGGGTGCCCGGCGATTGCCTGAGCGCCCGCGATGAACAGCACCTCCCACAGCGCGAAGACGACGATGATAAGGACCTCGTGCAACGATCCATTCGCACGTAGCAACGGAATCCAGACCGCAATGTTGTCACCACCGAGAGCGAGACAGAGGGTGAACGTGGTGATCGCACCGCGGCGGAACTGTTCGTTCGCTGGTTGAAGACGCTGGCGCCAGGCGTGCGTCGCGAGCGCGAAGGGCGCAACGCAGAGAAGTCCCACCCAGCGAAGTGGTAGCGCCGTCAACAGGGTCCCCACGCCCGCCGCGATCAGTAACAAGGTGGCGACGCCCCACGCGTGGGCGATGCTCACGCGCTGGAAACGGGTGCGCTCGGTGAGTGAGAGTTGAGCGGCGAAGGCGAAGAAGTTGTCGAACATCGTTCCCACGAACGCCAGCGACCCCACCACCACGACGCCCAGAACAGTGTGCACTCGCCTGACATTACCTGGCGGTAGGAAATGACGAAATGCGCGCCTAGTAGGCTCGCGTTCGATGATTCGCCACGTCCCTGCTCCGACGTCTGATCAACTCGAAGCCGCTCGCCGAGTTGTCGCCGATCACTTGGTGCCCACTCCTACGGTGACCATCTCGTTGCGAGGTCGTCCTGTTTTGGCGAAGCTCGAATGCCTGCAGGTCACGGGAGCGTTCAAGATCAGAGGAGCGTTGAGCGCCGTCGACGCGGCGCACCGCGAGGATCCTCAGGGTGCGGTGATAACTTCCTCGGCGGGCAATCACGGTCTGGGCATTGCCCACGCGGCTTCGATCCTGGGCGTGCCGGCGACGGTGGTGGTACCCGCGAACGCGTCGCGCGCGAAAGTGAAGAAACTGAGCGGCTATGACATCGAGCTCATCCAATTTGGTTCGTCGTACGACGACGCCCAACGCCACGCCCTCGAACTGGCCGACCAGCGTTCGATCCGCTATATCTCGCCCTTCAATGACACGAACGTCATTGCTGGTCAGGCGACTGTTTTTGACGAGATGCTCCTTCAAGCACCCGAGCTCGAACACGTCGTGGTACCGGTGGGCGGCGGCGGACTCATCTCGGGTGTCCTGTTGTCGCGAGAAGGAAACGGTCGATGCGACGTCAAGGTCACGGGGACTCAGCCAGTGGAGAGTTCGGCGATGTACCACGTGCTGCACGGAAAAAGGATGTCCGAGGTCGTTCACCACCCCACGATCGCCGACGGATTGGCGGGTGGGGGCGACGAAGGCGCGATCACCAACGAGTTGATTGCGCATCACGAGGTGCCCCTCGTGCTCGTCGAAGAGATCGAGATTCGGCGCGCCGTTCGCGAAGCGGCCGAAGTGAACGGGCTCGTGTTCGAAGGTTCCGCGGCGACGCCCTACGCGACGATCACACTGAATTTGATGAACGACACGACCTCACGGATCGGTTTCATCGCCAGTGGGCGCAACATATCGCACGAGCTCTTCATTGAACTGCTCAATGAGCCGCTCGGCTAGGCAGTTTGGGTGCCGCACGCCGGACGGTAGGGTTGATGAATGGCAGCACCGAAAAAAGCGTGGTTCACCCTTCTCGGTGTCGTCGCCACTGCTTTGACCATTCTCGGGCTCGTCCTCGCGGCGACCGACCCAAATCCGTCGGGCATCGCCAAGGACCCGCTCGCGCTCAATGGTTACCCTCCCAAGACCGCGCAATTGGCGCTCACGGTCACGACCGGCGATGGGATCTCGATACACGCGAACGTTGACGTGGACTTCATCACCAACAAGATCGAGGCGACCTTCGTCGTGCCCTTGGTGCTGGCGGGAATTTCCGTCGACGTACGCCTCATCGGTGGCGAGATCTACGCGAGTACGCCCAATTTCACGGCAACCGTGGGTAAGCCCTGGATCGCTCTGAGGGACAGTTTGCCCGAGCTCTACAACTACTCGCTAGAAATGGTGAAACCCGACATCGCGCTGATCTCCGGTTTTCCCTCTGACGTGGTCACGAAGAATGGTTACTTCGTGACCCATGACTTTCGACGCGACAATGTTGCCGTAACCCAACTTGGCGCCTCGTCGTCAACCCTGCCCAAGGTCGGATCCCTCGATTGGAGCATCACGACCGGCAAGCAGGGCGAGGTCACCGCGAGCACCCTGAGCGTCGCCGAGCGCCACCAGCACACCACGCTGAGCGTGACCGTGCTTTCGTACAACCAACCCATGCACATCTTCGCGCCATCACCAGCGCAGGTGAAGATCGAAAGTTCGAGTTACCTCACGGGGTTGCTTGGAAAAGGGATGTTCTCGGTGTTGATTCCAGCGAACCTATCCCATCTCGGCAGCACGAATCTCAGCTGACCATGAGCGATACAGTCCAGCCCGAGCCGCGATGGCCCGCGTCGCTCGCTTTGCTCGTGTGCGTTGGTCTCTACATCGCCCTGCCCGATCGATTAGTGGTGGGTCCGCGCTGGCTCGTGCCGGTCCTGGTGGCACTCCCGCTGGTTCCCTTGTCGGCGAGGAAGCACCGTCGTCCAAACGACGCGACATGGGTCCGAATGGTCACGCTCGGTTTGATCGGACTGGTCACACTGGCGAACATCGCTTCAGTGGCGTTACTCGTGCATCATTTGTTGAACGCCAACGTTACCCAAGGTCGCGATCTCATCTACTCCGCCGTTTCGGTGTGGCTCACCAACGTGATTGTCTACGGGCTGTGGTTCTGGGAGATCGACCGCGGAGGACCTCACCGGCGCGCGGGCGTCGAGACGTTACTGCCCGACATCCAGTTTCCGCAGATGGAGAATCCGTCACTTGCGCCCAAGGACTGGCGGCCCCGCTTCTTTGATTATCTCTTCACGTCTTTCGCCAACGGCACGAGTTTCGCCCCCGCCGATGCAATGCCCCTGACGGCAAAGGCGAAGACCTTGTTCGCGACCGAGTCGATCGTGTCGCTGGTCACGATTGCGGTGGTGGCGGCGCGCGCCGTCAACATCTTGCGTTGATCACTCGCCTAATAGGCGACGCAACATCTCACTCGCGCGTGACTCGTGACCAGTGTGTTCGACGCGGTCAGCGCGCGCCGCGAACACTCTTCCCGCGTTGATGCCCATCCAGCGGACGGGTTCGAACTCCCACTTGGGCGACACGTGGTGAACGAACGGCAATCTCGTGTGGTCGGTAACGATCTCGGGTGCAGTGACCAGGTCGGCGAGGGCGACTGCGCAGACCCGACTCAGGACCACGCCGTCGCCGGTGTACCCGCCCGCGGATGCAAGTCCCGTCTCGCGATCGAACACGACGGAGGGCTCGCGGTCGCGAGGCAGGGCCAGTGGTCCTCCCCAGCGGTGCGTGATGGACCCGCTGAAAGTGGGGAACAGTTCGCGAAGCGTGTGCTCGAGGGCGTAGAAGGTCTTGGGGTCGTCGTCGAAGTGTTCTTCGACGCTCGAACCGAAGTGGTAGGGCGCCCCGCGACCGCCGAAGGCGATGCGGTCGTCAGCCGTACGCTGACCGTAGATGATGCTGTGTCGGTCGTCGGCGAAGGTCGGGTACTGCCCGAAGCCGGCGCCACGCCAAAACTCGCTCGACTGGGGCTCGGTAGCGATCATGAGTGAATAGAGCGGTGCGATGCTGCGACGTTCACCCGGCAGCGTCGCCGTGAATCCCTCGGTGGCGCGTATGACGACGTCGGCCACGACGGACCCGCCCACGCTCACGACGCGAGGGCGTTGAGTCTTCGAGCCGGGAAGGATCCTCGTCACCGCGGTCTCCTCGTAGATCAATACCCCCAGAGACTCAACCACGTCGCTCAGTCCCCGAGCGAGACGCGCCGGGTTGAGGCGCGCGCAGTGCGGGGTGAAAGTGGCCCCCAACGCGCCCGCGACGTAGCCGTACTCGTAGAGTTCGTGTTCGTCCAACCAACGAAGGTCCGTCTCGTTAAGACCCCGTTCTCGCGCACCGTCGACTTCGTGGCGTAGACGAGCCTCCTGGACCGGGTTTCTCGCGAACGTGAGCGAACCGCCCTTGATGAAGTGAGCGTCAATACGATCAGCGCGAATGCTTTCGCCGAGTTCGCCTACGGCGTGGCGCAACAGCGTGCGTTGGTGCGCGAAGGCTTGGGGCCCGTAGCGGGCGAGGACCGCTTCGTCGCCCAGCGGAAACAGAGCGGACGCCCAACCGCCGTTGCGTCCCGAGGCGCCAAAACCGCACACAGATTTCTCGAGCACCGCGATTCGAAGTTCTGGGTCGCGCCGTTTCAGCTCGCGCGCCGTCCACAATCCCGTATAACCTCCACCGACGACCGCGACGTCAACGTCGAGGTCGCTGGCGAGTGATGCTCGTGCCTCGACGCGCTCGTCGAGAGTTGACCACCACAGCGATTGCGGCGGTCGCATGATCAGACGAACTTGGTAGCTCCGGCGAAGACTTCGCGCAGAATACCGACCATGAGGTCAATGTCCTCGCGCGTCGAGATCAGCGGAGGAGCCAACTGCACGACGGGATCGCCGCGGTCGTCCGAACGGCAGATGAGACCACGCCGGAACATCTCGGGCGAGACGTACCCGCGAAGCAGGCGTTCGGCGTCCTGGCCCGCCCACGTCTCCTTGGTCTCCTGGTCCTTCACGAGCTCCACGCCCCAGAAGTACCCGGTGCCGCGCACGTCGCCCACGATGGGCAAATCCTTCAGGTCGAGCAGTTGGTCGCGGAAGTAGTCCTGGTTCGCCAGTACGTTCTCGAGGACTTTCTCGTCCTCGATGATTTTGATGCTCGCGAGCGCCACGGCGCACGAAACGGGGTGGCCCGACCAGGTGAAGCCGTGCACAAACGAACTGTCATCGTGCTGGAACGGTTCGGCGATGCGGTCCGAGACGATCATGGCGCCCAGCGGGGCGTAGCCCGCGGTGATGCCCTTCGCGCAAGTGATGATGTCGGGCACGAAGTCATACTTTTGAGCACCGAACCAGGTGCCGAGGCGACCGAAGGCGCAGATTACGTCATCGCACACCAACACGACGCCGTAACGATCGCAGATCGAGCGCACCTCTTGCCAGTAACCGGGCGGAGGGGTGAAGCATCCACCCGCGTTCTGCACGGACTCAAGGAAGACCGCCGCGACGGTGTCGGGACCTTCGCGCAATATCGCCTCTTCGATCTGACGGGCCGACCACAGACCAAAGGCTTCGAAGTCGTCGGGATACTTCTCGGCGCGATAGAAGTTCACGGCGGGAACCTTCACCGCACCGGGGACCAGGGGCTCAAATGGCGTGCGATAGCTCTCGAGAGACGTGATCGTCAGAGCGCCCAGCGTGGTGCCGTGGTAGGCGATGTCGCGGCTGATGACCTTGTAGCGATCGGTGTCGCCTCGCATCTTGTGGTACTGGCGGGCTAACTTCCACGCGCTCTCATTCGCCTCGGCTCCACCCGTGGTGAAGAAGACGCGATTGAGATCGCCCGGAGCGAGACTCGCGATCTTTTCGGCGAGGTCGATCGCCTTGGGGTGCGCGTAGGTCCACAGTGGGAAGAACGCCATCGTGCTCATCTGCTCCGCGGCCGCCTCGGCGATTTCACGTCGCCCGTGACCGAGCATGTTGTTGAAGAGCCCTGAGATACCGTCGAAGTATTCGGTCCCGTTGGCGTCGTAGACGCGCGTACCCTTGCCGCGCACGATGATCGGTATCTCATTGTTCTCGGTGTACGCACCCATGCGTGACATCTGGAGCCACAGATGACGACGGGCCCGTTCCGAGTAACTATGGCTCGCGTTCTCGCCGTGGCTCATCGCGATGCCGTCGGTATAGATTTCGTCAATCGTCACTTGGTCCCCCATGCGTAGGTCTGCTTTGAAAGCTTCAAATACAGAAATGTCTCAACTTCGGTGACCCCCGGGATGCTCCGTATGGAGTCATTCAGAAGATGCACCAAGGCGTTGTCGTCCTCGGCAATCAATTCGGCGATGATGTCGAAGCTTCCGGCGGTCATGACCACGTAGTTGGCCTCTTCTATCGCCGCGACCTTGTCGGCCACGAGCCGGACATCGCCGTGCACGCGGATGCCTATCAACGCTTCGCGGCCGTACCCCAGCTGGAGCGGGTCGGTGATCGCCACAATCTGCATGACGCCCGAGTCGCGCAGACGCTGGACCCGCCGCCGCACACCGGCTTCGGAGAGTCCGACGTCCTCTGCAATGGCACCGTAGGGCTTTCGCCCGTCGCGCTGGAGATGGGCGATTATTTGTCGGTCCAGGGCGTCAATGCCGTTTGGGGCCGAGAGCAACTCAAAGTTCGACCGTTCTGCGCTTCTGCTGCTCTTTGGTTGTGGTTTCGTGCCTGGCATTGGTCGCTCCCGTCCCGGATGCCAAAGGCCTCGGGGCTGCGGATAAAGACAGTATAGGGGCAAAGCACGACTAATAGAGGCGTGAATTGTTAAATCTGCGCTCTTTTTCTTATTATTGGTTTGCGAAACGCATGAAAACTCTGGCAGAGTGGCTGAGAGCGCGTGCGTAAGTTCGCCGTGCTCTGGAGGGTGTGTATGCGTCGATTGTCCAATTTCATCGGCGGCGAGTCGGTTGCTCCCAAGAGTGGCAAGTACGTCGAACTGATCAATCCCGGTACCGGTCAACCGCTGGCCGAGATGCCCATTTCCACCGAGGAGGACGTGGATCATGCGGTGCAAGTCGCCGCTCTGGCGTTCAAATCCTGGCGGCGTACGACCCCTTCGCAGCGGAGTCTGGCGTTGCTCAAGGTCGCCGACATCCTCGAAAGTCACGCCGAGGAACTCGTGGCGGTCGAAGCGGAGAACTGCGGAAAGATCATCTCGGTCACGATGAGCGAGGAGATCCCTCCGATGATCGATCAGATTCGTTTCTTCGCCGGCGCCGCTCGTCTCTTGGAGGGGCGCGGAGCGTCTGAGTACATGGACGGCATGACGAGCTACGTGCGCCGCGAGCCGATCGGCGTATGCGGTGCGGTGACCCCATGGAACTATCCCATGATGATGGCGGTATGGAAGTGGGCTCCCGCGATCGCCGCGGGCAACACGATGGTCTTGAAGCCGGGAGATTCCACACCGTCCTCGACCTTGCTGATGGCTCAACTGATGAGTGAAGTCCTTCCCGCCGGTGTGTTCAACGTCATCTGCGGTGACCGTGACACGGGACGGCTACTGGTCGAGCATCAGGTGCCCGCAATGGTTTCGGTCACGGGTTCAGTACGAGCCGGCATGGAGGTCGCCGCGACGGCGTCAAAGACGCTTAAGCGTGTGCACCTCGAACTCGGCGGCAAGGCGCCGGTCGTGGTGTTCGATGACGTCGACGTCGCCGCCGCCGCCGAGGCGATTGCGATCGCCGGGTACTTCAACGCCGGACAGGACTGTACCGCCGCGACTCGAGTGTTGGCCGGTCCTGGGGTCTACGGTGACTTCGTCGACGCGTTAGCCGAACAAGCGCGTAACACCGTCATCGGGCTGCCGGACAACGACGACGCCCTCTTTGGTCCGGTGAACAACGTGAACCAGTTCGAACGCGTGACCGGAATCCTCGATCGAAAGCCCGGCCACGCCTCAGTGGCGGCGGGAGGAGAGCGGGTGGGCGACACCGGCTACTTCATCGCGCCCACCGTGGTCGCGGACCTGTACCAAGAGGACGAAATGATCCAGAGCGAGATCTTCGGACCGGTGATCACCGTCCAGAAGTTCAGCGACGAAGCCGAGGCGCTCGAATGGGCCAACGGGGTCGAGTACGGGCTGGCGTCATCGGTGTGGACCAACGATCACGGCCGCGCGATGCGTTTCACTCGTGACCTTGATTTTGGCTGCGTGTGGGTGAACACCCATATTCCAATGGTGGCCGAGATGCCTCACGGCGGGTTCAAGCGTTCGGGATACGGTAAGGACCTTTCGGTGTACGGATTCGAGGACTACACGCGCATAAAGCACGTCATGCACAACATCGAGTTTTGAGCGAGTTCGCCGATCGCGGGCCCACGAAGCACTCAAGTTCCAGAACAACCAATTGAAAGGATGATCGTCCATGATCATCGGAGTACCGAAGGAAATTAAGAAGGACGAGAACCGGGTCTCCTTGACCCCGGCGGGCGCGAGAGAGCTCTCGGGCGCGGGGCACAAGGTTTTGGTAGAGCGCGGTGCGGGTGTCGGTTCGTCCATTGGTGACGCTGACTACGTCGCTAACGGAGCAACCATTGTCGAGAACGCCGACGATGTGTGGAGCGACAGTGAGCTCGTCTTGAAGGTGAAAGAACCGGTCGGCGAGGAGTATCACCGCCTTTCGGCTCGAAAGAACCAGGTGCTCTTCACTTACCTGCACCTGGCCGCGTCGCGGGAATGCACCGACGCGTTGGTGAAAGCCAAGAACGTGGCGATCGCGTACGAAACAGTACGCCTGCGCGACAACTCCCTGCCGCTGTTGACGCCAATGAGTGAGGTGGCTGGACGCATGGCCCCGCTGATGGGGGCGCATCACCTGATGCGTCCGGGCGGAGGACGCGGCACCCTGATTGGGGGAGTGCCCGGGGTGATTCCCGCGAACGTGGTCGTGATCGGCGCTGGTGTGGCGGGGCTCGCCGCCGCGTCGATGGCTGTGGGTCTGCACGCGCACGTGAAGGTGCTCGACCGGAACTTAGAACGTCTGCGTCAAGTCGACATCCACTTTGACGGACGCGTCCAGACCATCGCCTCTTCGACCCTCACTCTCGAAGAAGCCTGCCTCGACGCGGACATTGTGATTGGTGCCGTGCTCATCGTCGGCGCTCGGGCGCCCAAATTGGTGTCCAATGAATTGGTCCAGCGCATGCGTCCCGGCTCGGTGCTCGTGGACATCTCGGTGGATCAGGGAGGTTGCTTTGAGGACACGCGTCCGACCACGCACTCAGAGCCCACCTTCAAGGTGCACGAATCAATCTTCTACTGCGTGGCGAACATGCCAGGCGCCGTGCCGCACACGTCGACACACGCCCTGGCGAACGCGACGTTGCCCTACACACTTGAGCTGGCACGGCACGGATGGCGCGAGGCAGTGATAGCCGACGACGCGTTGGCCGAGGGCGTCAACGTCGTCGATGGTTCGGTGACCTACGGACCCGTCGCTGAGTCACTGGGCGTGCCGTACACCGCTCTTCGATCTTTTCTTTAAGTATTGACTTAGTCGAAACGTTCCCGCGGTGCGCGGTGATGTGACAAGAAGCGCTTAACGTCGGTTCGTGGCGCAAGGGGAACAATGTCCAGTGATGCGGTGAATAACGTCGTGCACGCCGAAGTGCCCGACCCGCGTCGCTGGTTCGCGCTCGTGGTGATCGCCATCGCACAGTTGATGGTCGTGCTGGACGCGTCAATCGTCAATATCGCATTGCCCCACGCGTCGCTGCCGCGCGTTCTGGGCGGTCTCGCAATCGCTCCGAAGAACTACCAGTGGGCGATCACCGCGTACACGCTGACCTTCGGCGGATTCTTGTTGCTCGGTGGTCGAGTCGGTGACTACATGGGTCGAAAAAAGGCATTCCTCATTGGTCTGGCTGGTTTCGCGGGTGCTTCGCTCTTGGGTGGGTTCTCGGTCGATCAACAGATGCTCTTTGGCGCGCGTGCGTTACAAGGCGTCTTTGGCGCGTTGCTCGCCCCCGCAGCGCTGTCGTTGATCTCAATCACGTTCACTGATTCCAAAGAACGCGCGAAGGCCTTCGGCGTGTACGGAGCACTTTCGGGAGTCGGGGCGGCGATCGGACTCATCGCGGGAGGTTTGTTGACCCAGTACCTCTCGTGGCGCTGGTGTCTTTTCGTCAACACGCCCATGGCGATCCTCGCACTCTCGCTCGCGATTCCCAACGTGCACGAATCCAAAGTGGAGGGTCACCCGCACTACGACGTGCCAGGCGCACTCAGCGCGACGCTCGGGATGGTGAGCATTGTCTTTGGTGTCTCGCAGGCCTCGACGTACGGCTGGGGATCGCTCAGTGCGTGGCCCTACATCGCCGTTGGCGTCGCATTGCTCTTCGTGTTCTTCCAGATTGAGTCGAAAGTGAAGTCACCGCTGTTGCCGCTGCGACTGCTGACCGAGCGAGTAAGGGCGGGTTCGTATCTCTCTCAGATCTTCGTGGGCCTGGGACTCTTCGGCATGTTCTTGTTCTTGACCTTTTACTTCCAGGATGTGCACCAATACTCGGCGGTGAAGGCGGGTCTGGCCTACATGCCCTTCTCGGTGGGCATCATTCTTGGCGCCATGGTGACGAGCGAGATCCTGCCGAAGTTCGGTCCTCGTCTCATCGCCACGGTGGGAAGTCTCATGGGCGCGCTCGGTCTCTTGCTCTTGTCGTTCCTTGCTCCTTACAGCAGCTACGTAACCAGGGTGATGCCCGCGATGATCGTCGGCAGTCTCGGTCTGGGCGCCACCTTCGTCGCGGTTGCTTCGACCGCGCTGTTCAACGTGCGACCAGAGGACGCGGGCGCCGCGTCAGCGGTGCTCAATACCGCCCAGCAGATCGGTGGATCCTTCGGCACTGCGATTCAAAACACTATCTACGTCACCAGTTCAACGTCGTTCGTCATCGCGGCGCTGCGACCTGGACTCACGAGGTCGGCGGTCGCGGCGCTCAAGATTGCGGGCGCGGTGCACGGCTATGACCTCGCATTCAGATTTGGAGCGTTGATGACCTTTCTCGCCGCCGCGAGCTTTTACCTGTTCGTGAACATCGACCGGCATCACCTAGGTAAGCACGACGAAGTCGCCGTCAGTCCCTAACTCTTCAGGTAGGGACAATGTCGACAGCCGCTCTCGCAACAGGTTCCGCGCGCGAGGTGTGTGCCCACGGTCAAAACTGTCAGTCCCGTTGATGGATCACGGTAGGTCGCTTCTCCCGACGCGACAGCATTCTCGTGCGCCGCGATGATGGCGTCGTAGTCCGGCCGCGAAGGATCGCAGCGCGAGACATGCGGACGAGGGACGGTGGACATGGACCGGTGACTACTCGCGGATCGAGACGATGACCTTACCGAACTTGCCCGGTTTGGCGAAGAAGTTGTAAGCACGGTTGATGTCTTCGAAATTGAAGCGTCCTGCGCTCGGCACGTGCAGCCGGCCCTCGCTCCAAAGCGGGACCAGTGTCTCATTGACGCGCGCGATGACCGCGGCCTTCTCTGCTCGCGAACGCGATCGCAATGTCGAACCCGTGAGCACGGTTCTCTTGACCATGACGTTCAACAGATCGATTTCGACCTTGGAACCGCCCCCAACCCCGATGACGACGACGCGCGCGAAGGGGGCGAGGCAGTGTTGCGCTTTTTCGAGGTTCGTCGCACCGAGCAGTTCGAGCACGACGTCCACGGCTTGGAGACTTGCGACGTCCTCGCCCAGGACGGCCTCATCGGCGCCCAGCTCACGCAATTTTTGGTGGTGTTCTTTGGTGCGGGTGACCGCGATGACGTGAGCGCCAAGTACGTGGGCGATCTGGACGGCGGCGGTTCCGACACCTCCGGCGGCGCCACTGATGAGCACACGCTCACCTGGCTTGATGTTGGCTTGGAGGACGAGAGCGTCAAAGGCTGTCGTGAAGGCTTCGGCGAATCCCCCCGCTTGCTCCCAGGTCACGTGGTCGGGAATGAATATGAGGTGCTCGTACGGCACCGCACACAAGGTCGCTTGGGCTCCGCCGCCCACGAGCGCACACACCCTTCTACCGAGGAGCGGTTCGTCCACGTCNNTAGAGGCCACGTCGTTGCATGAGGTCCGCTGCGTTAATGCCAAACGAATGCACCGTCACGACCACACCGGTGGGTCCCGGTTTGGGATTGGGGCGATCGAACATTTCAAGGTTTTCACCGTTGATCACCACACAGAGCATGTCGCTCAGCCTACGGGTGCCAACGTTGGGGGAATCACCAATAGTCTCGAGCCATGACTATCTATGACATTCCCCTACACACCCTGGGTGGCGAAGAGAGTTCCCTCGCCCCCTTTACCGGTAAGTCCGTCTTGGTCGTGAACGTCGCGTCCAAGTGCGGACTGACCCCTCAGTACGAAGGGCTCGAGAACCTGCAGAAGACCTACGCCGACAAGGGCTTTAGCGTCGTGGGCTTCCCGTGCAATCAATTCATGGGTCAAGAACCCGGCACCGCCGAGGAGATCCAAACGTTCTGCTCGACGACCTATGGCGTGACGTTCCCGTTGTTCGAAAAGATCGACGTGAACGGTGACGAGCGTAGTCCGATCTACGCCGAACTGACCAAGGTCGCTGACGCCGAGGGCTACAGCGGCGACGTGCGCTGGAACTTTGAGAAGTTCCTCGTGAGTCCCGATGGCACGGTGCAACGCTTCGCCCCCCAGGTGACCCCTGAGGACCCAGTGCTGGTCAGCGCCATCGAGTCGTCACTTCCCTAGATCGAGTGCGTGACCGAGTCGTACGTACGTCGGAGCGAGTCCGTAACGCGGCCAGAACGAACTCGCCTGATCATTGGTGACACGCCACTGCGCCTCGACGTATTCGAAGCCTTGACGACGCGCGTTTTCGAGCACCGTGTCGATCATCGCGTGCGCGATGCCTTGGCCCTGGGCGGTCGGGTCGACCACCACTTCACTGAGGTGCAGCGTGTGGTCGAACGAACCTCGTCTCAGCGGCAGGGGAAACGTAATCGTCTGGGCCAGCACCCGACCTTCGCCCTCGACGACGTAGTGATTCACTTCGGGGTCTTCGAGCAAAGCGAGCATCTCGCGTCGCGTCGCGTTACGGTCCTTGCGCGAAGGCGCGCCCGGTTCGCCCTGGGCTAAGTCGATGACGAGATCGAGTTCGAGAATTCGCTCGATGTCCGAGGGCACCGCCGCGCGAAGCACCAGTCCTGGCGCCAGGGCGTGCTGGTCATGCTCAACAAGGCGCATGACGCCGCGCACGCTGAGAGGCGTGTAACCGAGTCGCCGCCAGGGTCCGATCCGTTCGTCGTCGTCGAGGGTCCACACGTAATGGCTGATTGCACCCGCGTGGCGCCAACTGGCACCTGCGATCTCAACTAGCTCGGCGAGTACCTCGTCGTCGTCGAAGGATGCGCCGTCGGGCCCGGTCCAAGCCGCGAGAGCTTGGGTGACGTCGCCTAATACCGCCGCGTAGAGGTGACCGACGATTCCACTTTCGTCCGTTGCGACCCAGGTCGCGTTCGTAGCGCGAAGAATCGTTTCGTAGAGCGCGTCTTGGTCCAGGCGAGCGTTGACGAGGGGCTGGACTAGGGCGTCGTCGTCGAGGCGACGCACGATCCTTTCGACCACGGCGTGAGCGTCACTTCGGTGCAGAGTGCGTACCGTCGCCATTGGCTTACCGTACTTCGCTGTTGTGCAAGAGTTGCGGGGTGACCGTTCGCGCGACACTCTTTGATATGGATGGCCTGCTCATCGATTCAGAAGTCCTTTGGCATAAGGCCGAAGTGGAGATCTTCGGTCGTCTCGACGTGCCGATCACCAACGACGAGGACCGCTCGACCAAAGGCATGTTTGTCGCCGAGGTGGTGCAGTATTGGTACTCGAGGTTCCCTTGGGCGTCGCCGAGACCCGAGGTAGTCGTCGACGAGCTCCTCGAGCGCGTGGGCCAACTCGTCGAAAGTGAGGGCGAGCTCTTGCCGGGCGCCGTGCGAGCCCTCGACCTCACCAGTGATCACGGCCCACTGGGGCTCGCGAGCTCGACGCCGCTCAAACTGATCGACCGGTGCCTCGACCATTTTGAGCTTCGCGGACGTTTCGACGTCATCCAGTCGGCCGAGTCCGAGCCCTTCGGCAAACCCCACCCGGGCGTGTTCTTGAGTGCGGCTGGCTCCTTGCACGTCGATCCGAGGGACTGCCTCGTCTTTGAGGATTCGGCGGCCGGCGTGCTCGCCGCGAAGGCGGCCCGAATGAAGGTGGTCGCGGTGCCGACGGACCATGATCGCGCGCTTGTGGAGTTCGCCCTCGCGGACCTCGTGCTCAGCTCTCTCGAGGAGTTGCGCTCGGGGTGGCTCGACGAGCAGTTCGCCTAGAGAATCTTGGTGAAGCGGTACGCCGCCTCGTGGGTGTAGGCCCCCTCAGGGAAGAGTTCGACGCGGATCCAGTCGTGCTTGGGGTAAAAGGCGATGGCTTCGGGTTGGGCCGGTCCGGTCTCGAGGTACAACTGCGCGTAACCCATGACCCGAGCGCGCTGCTCGACCTCGTCCATCAGTCGCGCCGCCACGCCCGCGCGGCGAAGGTCGGGGCGAACCCAGAGACGCTTGACCTCGGCGAACTTGAGCTGGGGATCGCCAATCTGGCGAAGACCGACCCCTCCGCAGAGATGGCCCTCACTTCGTGCGACGAGGAAGATCCCCGTGGGCGGTAGCAACTCGTCGAGGTTCATCTGCGTGTCGTCGTCGATGGCGCCGTAGCGTCGATTGAGTTCATCCACGGCTGCTTTGAACACGCTGAGCGCACCCGAGCTCGTGATCAGTTCGTCCTCGATGGTCAGTGTTAACACTTCTCCAGCGTAGAGGAACTGCTCTTTCAATCATCTTCAGTACGATGGGAAGAATAATTTAAGGAGACCCGTGTTTCGCCCCGTCAGCGCTGAATTCGACTTTGTGGCCCTCGAGGAGGCCGAACTCACACGCTGGCGCGCCAACGACGTCTTCGCACGATCGATACGCCACCGCGAGGGTGCTGCACCTTGGGTTTTCTACGAGGGACCGCCGACGGCCAACGGCAAACCCGGCCTGCACCACGTGTGGGCGCGTGTCTACAAGGACCTCTTCTGTCGGTATCAGACCATGCAGGGGCGTTTCGTGTCACGACGGGCGGGCTGGGACACGCACGGACTTCCCGTCGAGGTCCAGGTGGAAAAACAACTGGGCATCTCGGGCAAGCGCGACATTGTTGAGAAAGTCGGCATTGGTGAGTTCACGCGGCTGTGTCGTGAGTCAGTGTTGATCTACGTCGACGAGTTCGAGAAACTGACCGAGCGGATCGGCTACTGGGTCGACATGGAGCACGCGTACTACACCTTCCACCCGTCCTACGTGGAGTCGGTGTGGTGGCAGCTCCAGCAGCTCTTCGATCGGGGCCTGCTCTACGAGGACCTCAAGGTCGTGCCCTACTGCCCGCGCTGTGGTACCGCGTTGTCGAGCCACGAACTCGGTCAGCCGGACGTCTACACCGACGAGACCGACGAGAGCTGTTACGTGCGCTTGCGAATTGTCGACGCCGAGAAGCATCCCGGTCTCGAAGGGGCGACGCACCTGGCGGTGTGGACCACGACGCCCTGGACGCTGTTGTCCAACGTGGCGGTCGCGGTCAATCCCGAGGTCGAGTACACCGTGGTCGATGGTCTGGTCATCGCGTGCGCGTTGGTCGAGTCGGTCCTCGGCGAGGGCACCAAGCCGGGCAAGAGATTTCTGGGATCCTCGCTCGCGGGCGTGCACTACGCTCGACCCTTCACCGACGTTGAGTTGCCCGAGGACCTCGACGCGTGTTTCGTCGTCGAAGCGGACTACGTGACCACCGACGAGGGCACCGGCCTCGTGCACCAGGCTCCGGCTTTTGGTGAGGTCGACCGTCAGATCGCGAGGGCCTACTCGTTACCTACGGTCAATCCGGTCGGGCCGGACGGCTGTTTCACGAGCGACGTGCCCTGGCTCGAGGGCCAAGGCGTGCGATCTGCGAATCACGCGATTAACGACGAACTCGAGCGCCGGGGAATCTTGCTTCGTAGGTTCGAGTACGTTCACTCCCTGCCGCACTGCTGGCGCTGTGGCACGGTCTTGATCTACTGGGGCAAGCCGAGTTGGTATATCGCCACGAGCCAGTACAAGAACGAGATGATGGCGGAGAACCAAGCGATTGATTGGCACCCCACCCATATCAGGGACGGGCGCTTTGGTGAGTGGCTCGCGAACAACGTGGACTGGGCGCTCTCGCGTGACCGCTTCTGGGGGACACCGTTACCTATCTGGCAGTGCGAGGAGAAGCACTACACCTGCGTGGGTTCACTCGAGGAACTCTCTCAGCTCGCTGGTCGCGATCTGGTGGACCTCGATCCCCACCGACCGGGAATCGACGAAGTGGTGATCTCGTGTCGCACCTGCGCGCAGCCCGCGCGACGCGTCGAACCGGTCATTGACGCCTGGTTCGATTCTGGTGCGATGCCCGCCGCGCAGGTCGGTTTCCCGCACGTACCCGGCAGTCAGGACGCGATGCAGTTTCCCGCGCAGCTGGTCGTCGAGGCGATCGACCAGACCCGCGGTTGGTTCTATTCACTACTCGCGGTCAACACCCTCGTGTTTGGCGAGAAGCCCTACGAACACGTGCTCTGTCTAGGGCACATCGTCGACGAGACCGGCAAGAAGATGAGCAAGTCCCTCGGCAACGTCATTGACCCGTGGGAGGTGTTGGATACGAGAGGAGCGGACCCGCTTCGTTGGTGGATGTTCTCACAGGGTTCGCCCTGGACTTCGACGCGCGCCGGACTCGGTGCGATCGATGCGTCGTTGCGCGAGACCCTCGCGACACTATGGAACACCTTCAGCTTCTTCACGACCTACGCGTCACTGAACGGATTCGATCCGAAGGATCCTGAGATTCCCGACGTCGCCGAGCGCGCCGCGATAGACCGTTGGATACTGTCGCGCCTGGAGAGCACGAACGAGGCTGTGACTAGTGCCCTTTCCGGTTACGAACCACTTGGAGGTACCGACGCGTTGAGCGCGCTGGTCGATGACCTCTCGAACTGGTACGTACGGCGAAGTCGGCGTCGATTCTGGCGCACCGACCCCAAGGCGCCACGATCGGACTCCCTCGCCGCCCAGGCAACCCTGCTTGAGGTGCTTCAGCAGGTGACCTTATTGTTGGCGCCGTTCTGCCCATTTCTCACCGAGCGTTTCTACGCCGAATTGTTTGACGTCGCCGAAGATGCGTCGGTGCACCTGGCGGACTGGCCCCTAGGCGATCCGCGACACCGGGACCTTGAGCTCGAGGCGTCGATGGACGTGGCGCGACGGCTCACTTCGCTTGGTCGCGCCGCGCGTGCCGAGGCTGGCGTCAAGGTCCGCCAACCGCTCGCTCGAGCCCTCGTTTTTCTCCAGCCCGGCTCGGCGTTTCCACCACCGGGGATCGTCGAAGACGAACTCAACGTCGACGTACTCGAGTACGGCACCGAACTCGCTGAGGTTCTGCGTTTCGAACTGGTACCCAACTTTCGAACGGTGGGACCGCGCCTCGGTGAAGCGGTGAAGGAGCTGAAACCTGCGCTCGCCGCGATCGATTCGGTCGCGGCGGCAGAGTGCCTGGAGCGTGGCGAGACCGTGAGCGTCACCTTGTCGACGGGAACCTTCGAACTCGGGATGGACGACCTCGAACTACGTGTCAAGAGCCAGGGCGGTTTCGCGGTGTCGCGCGACGGTGGCGAGGTGATCGCCCTGGACCTCGCCCTGGACGACGCCCTGCTTCGTCGGGGCTATCTACGCGACGTCGTTCGTCAAGTCCAGGACCTGCGTAAGAATTCGGGCTTGGACGTCGCGGACCGAATTGTCCTGTACGTGAGCGGCGTCGACGACTTGGCCGATGGTTTTGACGTGCTCGCGAGTGAGGTCCTGGCGACCGAGGTGGTCAGCGGCGAAGGCGAAGGCGAAGGCTGTGCGCTCGAACTCGACGACGAGCGTCACGCCCGGGCGTGGATCAAGAAGGTTTCGCCGAGGAGTTGAGCTTCTTGAGCAGCGTTGTTAACGTGCGGCGCTCTTGGTCGTCGAGCCGTTTCGCCAGGTTGTCCTCGAGGTAGTCGAGGTGGACGTTGAGCGCCTCGTCGAGCTTCTGGTTGCCGTTGGCTGAGATCGCGACGTAAATTGCGCGTCGGTCACTCGGGCAGTGTTCGCGCGTGACGTAGCCCGCCTCTTCGATGCGGTCGATCAGCCGCGTCGTGCCGCCGCTCGAGTGCACGATCGCGTCGGCGATCTGATTCATTTTCAGTCGGCCCTCGGGCACTTTCCTCAACTGGAGCAGCACTTCGAACCAGGCGAGGGGCAGGTCACAGGCCGCCTCGAGTTCGACCCCGAGACTGCGCGAGAGCCGGGCGTTGGTCTCGAGCAGGAGCCCGAAGAGCACGACCCGCTCATCACCGGAAGGACAGGCGCTCGTGGTAATGGTCATGCGTTGATTTTAGCAGAAAGTTCGCTTTGCGATTACTTCTTGACAAGTAGTTGTATATGCAACTATAATGAAGGCAGGCCACACCTCGTGCCTAGAAAAGCAATTAGGAGAACAACATGAGCAACCTCCCCGCTCCCGGCGTCTACAGCGTCGACCCCACCCACTCGACCGTCAGCTTCATCGCTCGCCACCTCGTCGCGGCGAAGGTCCGTGGAAACTTCACTGACTTCAGCGGCGCGATCACCATTGGCGACACCTTCGAGTCGTCCTCGGTCGTCGCCGAGGTCCAGGCCAAGAGCATCACGACCGCCAACGAGATGCGCGACAGTCACATCCAGAGTGCGGATTTCCTTGACCAGGAGCATTTCCCCACGCTCAACCTCAAGTCGACCAAGATCAGCGCGAAGAGCGGCGACAAGTACGAACTCCTCGCCGACCTCACCGTCAGGGGCGTCACCAAGCCCGTGACCTTCGAACTCGAGTACCTGGGCACCGGTCCGAGCATGACCCCAGGGGTCAGCGTGACGGGCTTTGAAGTATCGGGCGAGATCGACCGTCGTGACTTCGGGGTCAACTTCGAAGGAACATTGGAAAACGGCAGCCTCATCGTCGGCAACAAGATTGCCATCGAGATCGCGGTTGAGGCCCACCAGAGCGCCTAAACAGCCTTGTCATTCGAGACGCCGGGGGCCTTCGGGCCCCCGGCGTTTTGCTCGTTACGATGGGGTCATGGCAGATTCTCCCAAAGGCAAAGGCGTGAAGTCGACAATCGGCGTGCTGGGCGCCCTCGCCACCATCATCTCGGTATGGTGGTTCGCACTTCGCCCCGCGAAGAAGAGGCGAGAGCGTTAGTCGATACTTGAGGGGCGCACCAACGAAGACCAACCGTTAGCGTTTCTCCATGGCTTCTGTCTCCCTCGCCCCGTTGCGACATCGGAGTTTCAGCCTCGCGCTCGGTTCCTCACTGATCTCTTCGACTGGCACGTGGATGCAGTCCGTCGCACTGGGCATCTATCTGACCACGACAACCAAGGACGCTCTTTGGCTCGGACTGATCACCTTGGCCGCGTGGTTGCCCGCGATCGTGGGCTCGCCAACCGGAGGGATCATGGGGGACCGGTTCAACCGTCAACGCTGGATCCAGTCCATGAATTCGGTGATGGCCCTCACCGCCTGCGCGCTCGCGGTGGCGAAGTACACCAATCACCTCTCGCCTCAACTCTGCTGTTACATCGCCGCGGTCGAGGGGCTGTGCGGCTCGGCGTCGTGGGCCGCGTGGCAGTCACTGTTGCCCGACCTGGTCGGCAAGGACGAGGTCCTCGCGGCGGTGTCGCTCTCTTCAGCCCAGTTCAATCTCGGGCGCGTCATTGGGCCACTGTGCGCCGGAGTGGCGTTGGCATTCGGGTCGATCGGCGTGTGCTTCGCGCTGAACGCGGCGTCGTTCGTGGTGGTCGTGGTGATGTTCGCCTTCGTCAAGAGCCCCTCTCGACCCAAGGTCCTCACTAAGGTTCGCCCGGTCCACGAGACCATCGAAGGCGCGCGCGTCGCGTGGTCGGTACGCGGATGTCGTAACCCGATCTTTGGCGTGGCGGCGGTCGCGTTGATCGCGAGTCCCTTCATCACGCTGGTGCCAGCGATGTCGATACTCACCTTGCACGCCGGCAAGGTCGGCACCGCGTGGCTGGTGACCGCCCAGGGCGTGGGTGCGGTGGTGGGCGCCTTGACGTTGCCCGGGCTCGCCCAGCGGACGTCGCGGTTGTTCGTGCTGCGCGCGTCGCTGGGGACCATGGTCATTGCCCTCGTGCTCTACGGTCTCGCCCCGAACCTCGTGCTCAGCGCCCTCGCCCTGGGTTTGTTGGGTGGTACCTACGTGGGTTCGCTGACTGGGCTCAACACGTCGGTCCAGTTGCACGCGCCGCGAAACGAGCGCACGCGAATCCTGGCGCTCTATACCTTGTCGCTCTCAATCTTCTTCCCGGTCGGTGCCGTCATCCAGTCGGCCTTCGCCAAGACGTGGGGGGTGCGTCCCGTGACCTTGGTGGCCGCGCTCTTGTTGGGTGTCGTGCTGATCGTGATGACGCTCGCGCACCCTCGCTACTGGCGCGAGATCGGCGCGGCCCCCTCGAGCGCGGCGCAATTGCTGGCAGAATAGAGCCATGCCGTTCATCTCGATCAACCCCTACACCGAACAATTCGTCTCTCAGTACGAGGCGCTGGATTCGAATGGAATCGAGGACGCCCTAGCTCGCAGCGCCAGCGCGTATCAGGCCTGGCGTCAAGTCGACGTCAAGCAACGCGCCGAATGGATGAACCGCGCGGGCGAACTGCTCGAGGGCGAGATCCCGGTCATCGCCGAGCTGATGACCAGGGAGATGGGTAAGACCTTCGCCGCGGCCAAGGGCGAAGCCGCCAAGTGTGCGCTTACGATGCGCTACTACGCCGAGCACGCGCCCGCCATGCTCGAGAACGAGATCATCGCCTCGGGGGCTGCGCACAGTGGCGTTCGATTCGATTCCACCGGACCGATCTTCGCGATAATGCCCTGGAACTTCCCGCTTTGGCAAGTCGTGCGTTTCGCCGTGCCGAGTCTCATGGCCGGCAACGTCGCGCTGGTCAAGCACGCGCCCAACGTTCCTGGCTGCGCGCTCTACCTCGAGGACCTCTTCGCGCGGGCCGGCTTCGCGGAGGGCGTCTACACCAATCTCTTCGTCGAGGTCGACCAGGTGCCCTCGATCATCGCCGACTCGCGCGTGGTGGGCGTGACGCTCACGGGCTCGGAGCAAGCTGGCCGGGCGGTCGCCGAACTCGCTGGGCGACACCTGAAGAAGTGCGTCCTCGAGCTCGGAGGGTCCGACGCCTTCATCGTCGCGTCGTCCGCGGACATGGACCGCACGATCGCTCACGCGGTGACCGCTCGAATCCAGAACAACGGACAGGCCTGTATCGCAGCGAAACGTTTCATCGTCGTCGCTGATCGCAGCGAGGAATTCGTCGAAAGATTCGTCGAGGAGATGTCCCAGGTCAACACGGGTGATCCAATGGACCCCGCGACCGACCTCGGGCCTCTCGTGAGCAAGGCGCAACGTGACCTGCTGGCGGCCCAAGTTTCCGCTTCGGTCGAAATGGGCGCCCTCGTTCGCACTGGCGGCTCCTCGCTCGAAGGGTCCGGTTTCTTCTATCCCGCGACGGTCCTCACCGACGTACCCGCGCGTTCTCGAGCGGGTAGCGAAGAACTGTTCGGACCCGTCGCGGTCGTCCAGGTGGCTCGCGAACTCGAGCACGCGATCGAACTCGCCAATGCCACGCCCTGGGGACTCTCCGGTTCGATCTGGGCGGTTGACCAGGGAGAGATCGACACCGTGATCGAGGGTCTTGACGTGGGGATGGTCTTTGCCAACGCGATTGTCGCCTCGATGCCCGAATTGCCATTTGGCGGGACGAAGGGCTCGGGCTTCGGGCGCGAGTTGTCGGTGAGCGGTCTGCGAGAGTTCACCAACGCGAAGACCTATTACGTGGCATGACCGAACAGCTCTATTTCGACCACGCCGCCTCGGCGCCTCGACGTGACGAGGTGGCTGACGCCATGGAGCGCTGGCAGCACGGCGTGGTGGGCAATCCTTCGGGCAGTCACCGCGCCGCTCGCGAAGCCCGCCGAGCCGTCGAGGAGGCTCGCGACGAAGTGGGCGCCTTCGTGGGAGCCAAGCCCGGCGGGGTCATCTTCACCGGCGGTGGCACCGAGTCGTGTCACCTCGCCATCGTGGGCGCGACGCTCGCGCATCGAAGCACCCACGACAAGAGCGTCATCGTCACTTCGCGCGTCGAGCACGACGCGGTGCTCGACGCCGCGCAGTTCATGGCGGATCACTTCGAGGACGTGGAAGTTCGCTTCATCGATGTCGACGCCGATGGTGTGGTCGATCTGGAGTCGTTGCGACACACACTCGATCGTGACGTCGCCATCGTGAGCGTGATGGCGGCCAATAACGAAACCGGCGTCTGCCAGCCCCTCGACGGCGTGAGTTCGATCGCGAACGGCTCGGTTCCCGGTGGCGTCGTTACCCACAGCGACGCGGTCGCCGCCGCGCCGTGGCTGTATCTGCCGAGCGTGACCGCAACGTTTGACATGGTGTCGATCTGCGCGCACAAGATCGGCGGACCGGTGAACTCGGGCGCGTTGATCATGCGAAACGAGGTGCCCCTCGCGGCGGTGGTGCCGGGGGGCGGCCAGGAGCGCGGACACCGCGGGGGCACGGTGGACGTCGCGGCGTGCGTGGGTCTCGCCGCAGCAGTTCGCCTGACCCAGAAGGAACTCGTTGACCTGAATGATCGGGTCCTCGACTTCCAGCACAAGCTGAGCGCGGCCTTGAGTTTTCTGCCGGGCTGTCAGGTGACCGCGCCGAGTGCGCGCAAGGTTCCCGGGACGGTCCACGTGACCTTCGAGGGCCTGGCGAGTGACGAGCTTCTTTTCCTGCTCGATCAAGGAGGCGTATGCGCCTCGGCGGCTTCGAGCTGTTCGAGCGGCGCGGCCGTGACGAGCCACGTGCTCGCGGCGATGGGAGTCTCGCCCGAGCGAGCCCGGGGCTCCCTGCGTCTCTCCATGGGTCCCGAGACCAGCGAGCAAGACGTCGACCAGCTCATCGCCGTGCTCTCTTCGGTGGTCTACCGATTGCGAGGCGGGGCCTAGAAGTCCGAGACAACTGGCAGAATGGTCACGTGAAGGTCCTAGTCGCCATGAGTGGAGGAGTGGACTCGTCGGTCGCGGCGGGTCTCTTGCTCGAACAAGGTCACGAGGTCGTGGGCGCGACGCTCAAGCTCTGGGGCGGGGTCTCGGATTCCGGTTGCTGTTCAGTCGCTGACGTGGACGACGCGCGACGCGTCGCCCAGATTCTTGGTATCGACCATCACGTCTTTAATTACACCGAGGAGTTCAATCGCCACGTGGTCGAGCCGTTCGTGCAAGGCCACGTCCAAGGTACGTCGCCCAATCCGTGCATCGAATGCAATCGGCACATCAAGTTCGACGTGCTCTTCGATCGCGCCCGGCGATTGGGCTTTGACGCGGTGGCGACCGGGCACCACGCCCAAGTCCTCGAACGCGGCGCCGTGCACGAGCTCGTGCGTGGGGCTGACGACCAGAAGGACCAGAGCTACGTCTTGGGCTATCTGCGCGAGGAGCAGCTCGCCTCACTGCTCTTGCCCATCGGGGCGATGGACAAGAGCGAGGTACGGATTCACGCGGAGCGGATGGGCCTGCGCACGTGGGACAAGCCCGATAGTCAGGACGTCTGTTTCATTGAGGCGTCCAAGGGTCGCGAGGTGTTCTTGCGCCAGCGAGTGCCGCTCACGCCGGCCAAGATCGTCGATCGCGCGACCGGTGAAGTGATCGGCGAGACCGACGCCGCCGAACTGATGACCGTTGGCCAGCGCCGCGGAATCCTGCCTGGCCGCGACGGCGAGAAGCGCTACGTGGCCAGCGTCGACGTCATTGAGGGTCGCGTCGAAGTGGGACGGCTCGAGGACGTGCTCATCATGCGCATCGACCTAGTCGAGTCGTCACTCAGTTTCACCCACGGCGCCGTGGCGAACGGCGAGGAGGTCCTCGTGCAGTGGAGCGCGCACGGACGCGTTTCGCGCGCGCGGTTCTCGCGCGAGGGCGAGTGTGCGCTGTTGATGAGCGAGCCCGCTCGACCGGTGGCGCCGGGCCAGACGGTGGTGATGTATCGCGTCGACGAACCAACGATCGTCGTGGGAGCGGCGATCGTCGCTCGACCGTGAACGTCGCGCGAGAGCGCGTTGAGTTCTTGCGCGAGGAGATCGCGCGACACAATGAGGCCTACTACACCCACGACGCGCCCACCATCCCCGACGCGGACTACGACGCACTGCTCGTTGAGCTGCGCGGGCTCGAAGGCGACTACCCCGAATTAGCGAGCGACGCGTCGGTGACCCACCAGGTCGGCGCGAGTTCAACGACGGTGTTCAGCGAGGTCAGCCACGCCGAACCGATGCTCAGTCTGGACAACGTCTTTGACGTCGACGAGTTGACCGCCTGGGCCGAACGGGCCGCGAGGGGCCTGGGCGCGGACGCTTCGGCGCTCGCGTTCGCGGTGGAGCCAAAGATCGATGGCCTCGCTCTTTCGATCACCTACGTGGACGGTGTACTGGTCCAAGGCGCCACTCGGGGTGACGGTCGAGTGGGCGAGGACGTTACCGACAACGTGCGCACGATTACGAACCTTCCAGAACAGCTCGGCGAAGCGCACCGTGGTCGGGTCGAGGTGCGCGGCGAGGTCTTCATCGCCAAGTCGGACTTTCTCGCTCTCAACCAACGACAGCGCGACGCTGGCGCCAAGGAGTTCGCCAATCCGCGCAATGCCGCCGCGGGCAGTCTTCGACAGAAGGACCCCGCCGTCTCGCGGTCCCGCCCGCTCTCGTTCCTGGGCTATCAACTCGTCGATCTCGAGGGCTCGCTCACCTTCGATTCTTACGTCGAGACGATCTCGCAGTTAGCCCGTTGGGGTTTTCTCATCGCCAAAGAGATGGTCGTCGTTACGGGCGTGACGGCCATGGTCGAGCGCAGCAACTGGTTCGAGGAGCATCGTCACGACCTGACCTACGAGATCGACGGCGTGGTGATCAAGGTGAACGACCTCGCCCAGCGTACGGCGCTCGGCTTTACGAGCCGCGCGCCGCGTTGGGCGATCGCGCGCAAGCTGCCGCCCGAGGAGCGCTCGACTCGACTACTCGCCATCGAGGTCTCGATCGGACGAACGGGTCGCGCGACGCCGTACGCGGTGCTCGAACCCGTCGTGATCGCGGGATCGCGCGTCTCGATGGCGACCTTGCACAACGAGGACCAGGTCGCCCAAAAGGACGTGCGCCCGGGCGACCTGGTGATCGTGCGAAAGGCCGGCGACGTCATACCTGAAGTCGTCGGTGCCGTCGCCGAACCCGGCCGGCGCCGAAAGTCCGCCTGGAGGTTCCCCGCGAACTGTCCCGAGTGTGGTGCGCCTCTAGCGCGCGGGGGAGATCAGAGCGACACGTACTGCGTGAACCCGGCCTGTCCCGCCCAACTCCTCCAACAGATCGTGCACTTCGCCTCGCGCGCCGCGCTCGACATCGAAGGACTCGGGGAGAGCCGCGTCGCCCAGTTGCTCGAGGCGCGACTGATCGGTGACGTCGCCGACCTCTTCGCGCTGCGGGTGAGCGATCTCTCGTCACTCGAAGGTTTGGGCGAGTTGTCGGGCACTTCACTCGTCGCCGCGATCGAGGGCGCCAAGTCCGCGCCGCTCAGCCGAGTGTTGGTGGGCCTGGGGATACGTCACGTCGGCCCCGTCGCCGCGCGCGAACTCGCCGCCAACTTCAAGAGTTACCCGGCGCTCGCCCAGGCACCCCTCGAGATGCTCGAGGAGATCGACGGGGTGGGACCGGTCATCGCCGCGTCAGTGTACGAGTACTGGCGCGAACCCGAGAACAGCGAACGCATGGAGCGTTTGACGGCGTTCGGACTCAGCCTGGTCGAACCCGTGAACGCGACCCGTCTCGGTCAGACGCTCGCGGGTCGCGCGGTGGTGGTGACCGGCGCGGTTGAGGGCTACTCACGAGACGAGGCCGAAGAGGCGATCAAGGCCCGCGGCGGCACGTCGCCGGGATCGGTCTCGAAGAAGACCTACTGCGTGGTCGTGGGCGACTCGCCCGGGGCGTCCAAGGTCACCAAAGCGACCGAACTCGGCGTCACGATGATCGCGGCGGCGGGATTTGAAGAGTTATTGCGAACTGGTACCTGGACCACCACCATCACCTAGGTCTTCCTTACTAGGGTTGTTGGTGCATGGTGTTTCCTACTTTTGTCAACGGCCACGACCTCGCGGGTCGCTATCGCATCCTCGAACAACTGGGTGTGGGCGACACTGCGGAGGTCTACCTCGCCGAAGACCTCTCGCTGCACCGCACGGTCACGGTCAAGGTCCTCTTGCCGTCGCTCGCCGCGCACGAAGGGGTGCGCCGCGCGTTTCGCGATCGGATCGTGCGGGCCGCCACCCTGAGCCACCCGCATCTCGCGCGAGTCTTTGACGGCGGCCAGGAGTCGGGTGCCATCTTCATGATCACCGAGTACCTCGAGGGCGGTTCACTCGAGGACATCCTTTCTTCCGGTCGAGTCCTCAGCGTGGACGACGTGGCGCGTCTGGGCCGCGACGTGGCGAGCGCACTCAGCTACGTGCACGCCAACGGCTTCGTGCACGCCGACCTTTCACCCGACAAGCTGCTCTTCGACGACGAGGGTCGGGTGCGCGTGAGCGACATCGCTCTCGCCGGCCTCGGCGACGCCTACCGCGATCGTCTGTCACTCGAGGACGTGCGCTACTTGAGCCCCGAACAGGCCCTCGCAGAGCCCGCCGGTCCCGAATCAGACGTCTACTCGCTCGCCCTGATCCTCTTCGAAGCCGCCACGGGCGTCTCGGCCTTCGACGGTCTGAGCGTCGACGCGGTGCTGCGCGCTCGCATCAACTCGCCACTGCCGGTGCGCGTCGAATTGGGCACGCTCGACATGCTGCTCGCCCAAGCGGCCGTCTCTGATCCGCGACTGCGACTGAACGCCGAGCAGTTCTCCAATCGACTCGGCGCGGCGGTGAACGACTCCGCCCCGCTCACCCTTCACAACCTGCACGGTGAGGTGCCGATCCTGGCGCAGTTCACCCCGACCGAGCCTCGTACGTCAATCGGCTTTCGCCCACCCTCACCCGACCAGGTCGCCGGCACCGCGTCGCTGCCAATGACGCCGCCGGTGCGCGTGCGCGCGCCGCGCTTTGACGAACCAGACGGTGGGGCACCGCCGAGCGGGACGCCGCCACGACGCAGTGCGCCCTACGGTTACGAGCCGCTACCCCCGGGTCGCACGAATCGTCCCCGCCGACTCGGCTACCTGGTCGCCGCCGCCCTGATCGTGATCCTCGCCGTGGGCGCGGGTGCGGTGTGGAAGCTGGGCCTGTTGAGCCAGGATCACGTGGTGCCCAACCTCACCAACCTCACGGCGACCCAGGCGTCCCAATTGCTCAAGGGTGACGGCTTCACGCTCACGGTCAATCAGCACCAGGTGTCCCAGAGCGTTCCCGTCAACGAGATCTTGGACCAGGTGCCCGCCGCCGGCGCGAAGGCCAAGTCTGGACTCGTCATAACGGTGACGATCTCGAGCGGTCCGACGCTCGTGAAGTTGCCGACCGGACTGCTCGGGCGTAGTTGTGCCTTTGACACCGCCAAGCTCGCGCTCGCCAGGATCAAGGCCCAGTGCCCGACCTCTGAAACGGAGTCGAGCGCCACGGTACCCGTGGGTGAAGTCGCCGCGGTGCTCTATCGCACGTCGCGTAACCCGGTCTCTGTGCCGAGGGGCGCCACGGTCGTGCTCGCGCTGAGCAAGGGTCCGAGCACCGGTACCACGACCACGACGTTGCCGAGCACGGGAACCACGACTTCGACGACCACCACGTCGACTACGACCACGACGCTGGCGGGCGAAGGACTACGCGCGATGCCCAACGTGGTGGGCTTTGATCAGGCCCAAGTGATCGCCGCGATGAAAAAGGCCGAGCTCTACTACGAGACCAAGGGCCCCGGGGCCGACTCACCGGCGTGGAAGTCCGTGGTGTCCGAGGAACCGGCGGCGGGCACGATGGTCAAATGGCACGCGACGGTGATCCTGAACGTCCAGGAATGAGCTGTGACCTCTGCGAGGCGGCGCTGATCACCAAGCGCTACTTCGAAGATGAGGTCTGTTGGATCGCCGACTGTGAGATATGCGTCGTGCCCATGGTGGTGTGGCGAGAGCACGGTTCTTCGCCGTCGCCCGAGATCAGGTCNNGCTCGGCCCCCCTACTTCTGGCGACGTGGCGAGTTTAAGTAAACCTGTAATTCATCATTACAATCGGGTCACATCACTATTGAGGGGGATTCACGATGGGTGCACTTGAGGGTCGCGTCACGATCATCACCGGCGCAGGACGAGGAATCGGTCGAGAGCACGCGNNNNTGATCAAGACCGCTCTGGACACGTTCGGTGACCTGCACGTGCTCGTGAACAACGCCGGGATCTTGCGCGATCGCGTGCTCGTGAACCTGAGCGAACAGGACTGGGACTCGGTGATCAACGTGCACCTGAAAGGCCACTTCGTGCCTACTCGTCACGCCGCCGCCTACTGGCGTGAACAGGCCAAGGCGGGTCATACCGTGAAGGCCTCGATCATCAACACGTCTTCCACGTCGGGACTGCTCGGCAACGTGGGTCAGTCCAACTACGGCGCGGCGAAGGCCGGCATCGCCGCCTTCACGGTGATCATTGCCGAAGAGCTCGCGCGCTACGGCGTGCGAGCGAACGCCATCGCTCCCGCGGCGCGCACCCGCATGACCGAATCGACCCCAGGTCTCTCGGACTACGTCGTAAAGCCCGCCGACGCCGCCGTCTTTGACGTGTGGGATCCCGCCAACATCTCGCCGTTGGTGGCGACCCTCGCGATGCGAGACTGCGAGGCGAGTGGTCAGGTGTTCTTCGTTCAAGGTGGCACCGTGCGCAAGTTCCAGAATTGGACGATGACCGAGACCCTTGAGAAGAACGACCGCTGGGAAGTGGCCGAACTCGCTCAACAATTGCCTACGCTGCTTAAGTGAGCGACTGGCGCCCGCCGGCGCACCTCGACCGTGAAGATCCCGACGGTCTACTGAACGCGCGGACCGATCCGGCGAGTGCGGCTTTTGGGACGTTGGGCACTGAGGCGGGCAGCGACCTCAACTGGATGTTGTTGTTGCGCCGGCGCGTCCAGGCGCGCGCCGAAGGATCGTCGCGTTATGAGTGGTGGGTCCTGTGCTCTTTGCTCGCGGGACTCTTTGCGCTGAACTTCACTTTCACGGTGTTCATCGTCGCGCTGCCCACGGTAGCCACGCAGTTCCACACGAGTGTCACCGTGCTCACCTGGACCATGGTCGGACCCTTGCTCGCCTACGGGCTCGCGGCGCCGATCTTGGGCAAGACCGGGGACATCTTCGGTCATCGGCGGCTCTACCTCTTTGGTCTGGCCGGGGCGATGGTCTCGGCGATTCTCACCGCCCTGTCGCACAACGTCGACATGCTGCTGTTCGCGCGCACCCTCGATGGCGTCCAGGGCGCCGCGACCGGCACGGCGTCGGGGGCACTGATCAACATGGTCTTCAGCCCCCAGGACCGCGTCAAGGCCATGGGTTGGTGGTCATTGATCGGCGCGGGTGGGCCGGTGATCGGGGTCTCGCTCGGTTCACCGATCATCGCCGCCTACGGGTGGCGGGCACTGTTCTGGTTTCAACTCGTGCTGATCGTGCTCGCCTTCGTCGTGGTCATGATCCTCCTGCCGCGTCGGCGGGGCCTCGATCACGAGGAGTCGGCGAAGAAGGCCGAGGCGCGCGCCGAATTCAAGAAGATGGACTGGATTGGTAGTTGGTCGCTCTCGCTCGCCGTGACCGCCCTGATGTTGGGGCTTTCGCTGGGGCCCTCGATTGGCTGGTCGAGTTTCGCGACCGTCGGGTTGTTCGCCGCGTCCATACTTCTCACCGCTGCCTTCGTGCACCGGATCCGCCACGCGAAGAATCCGCTCATCCCGGCCCATTATTTTCGACGGCGTAACTTCGTGATGCCCATGGTGCTTCGAGCGACGGCGAACTTCGCGTACTTCGGAGCGTTCTTCTTGTTTCCGCTGCTCATGGAGAAGGGCTACGGCTACTCCATTCCTCGCGTCGGTGCGCTCGCTATCGCTCGACCCCTCACGTTCGCTCTGTGCGCACCTATCGCTGGTTACGTCGCGGTGCGCATTGGTGAGCGCGTCAGTGCCGTCGCGGGCGCGACGTTCCTCACTGGTTCGCTCGCGATGTTCTCACTGCTGCATCCGAGCAGCGGCGCGTGGTTCGTCGCCGTCGCCCTGGCGTTGTCGGGACTCGGCATGGGCACCGCGATGCCCTCGTCGAGTTCGGTGATGGCGAACGAGGTGAAGACCAGCGAGTTCGGCGTGATGTCCGCGGCGCAGTTGCTCGCCATGCAGGTGGGCGAGGTGGCGGGTATCCAGGTGCTCGAGACCGTCCAACAGGCGCTCGTGCGTCGGCGTGGGCTGTTGGACGCTAGACCCGGGCCCGCGTTGCTCGCGACGTTCCAACTGCCGTTTCTGATCGGTGCGTGCGTGGCGGCGGCGGGTCTGGTGGCAGCGACCTTCGTTCGTTCGATTCCGCGCGAGCGCCCGCGACGGCGGGTAGCTGACGACCGGTAGGCTTGAACCCTATGACGACTCCAATTCTTCCGGGCTGCGAGCCCTATTCGACGAAGAACGGCCCGCTCGGGGTCCTGGTGCTGCACGGTTTTACCGGAAATCCGACCTCGATGCGCTCGCTCGCCGAACGCCTCGCGCGCGGGGGATTCAGCGTCGAACTACCTCGCTTGCCCGGGCACGGCACCTCGGTCGAGGACATGATGACCACCTCCTGGGCGGACTGGTCGAGCGCCGCGTTGGCGGCCTACGACGAGCTCGCGCTGCGTTCGAGCAAAGTCGCCGTCGTGGGACTCTCGATGGGTGGGGGGCTGACCGCCTACATCGGCGAACGTCGCGATCCCGCCGCCCTCGTGTTCATCAATCCAGTCGTGATGAAGCCCGGCGACGAGCTGGTCGACGGCCTGAAAGAGCTGATCGATTCGGGCCTTTCATCCATTGAGTCCATTGGCTCGGACATCAAGAAGGAGGGAGCGGCGGAGGCCTCCTACGCGGCCACGCCGCTTGGTTGCGTCCTGAGCCTCTTCGAGGGGTTAGTCGAGGTGCACCGGGACCTCGGCAAGATCTCGGCGCCGAGTCTCTTATTGTCGAGCCGCGAGGATCACGTCGTCACTTCGGACAACGGTGATGAGGTCGTCGCGAACTCCTCGGGTAGCGTGCAGCGAATCTGGCTCGAGAATTCGTATCACGTGGCGACACTCGACAACGATCAGGAGATCGTCGAGTCGAGCACCCTGGTGTTCCTTGACACCGTCTTGCAGTCATGAGCGCCGCGTTGCGCCGTGAGGACGTCGCGCACGTCGCAAAATTGGCGCGACTCACGCTGAGTGACGCTGAACTGGACCGGTTCACCGAACAACTCGGTCAGGTCCTCGAGCACGCCAACGACATGAGTTCTCTCGACCTGGAGAACGTGGTGGCGACATCGCACCCCTTCGGACTCGTCAACGTGGTACGCGAGGACGTCGTTCGCGCGAGTCTCGAGCGCGACGAGGTGCTCGCCATGGCCCCCGACGCCCAGGACGGCCGTTTCGCGGTCCCTCGGATCATGGGAGAGGCGCCGTGAAGAGCGTCCAGCAGATCGCACACGACGTACAAAGCGGTGCGACGACCGCGTCCAGTGAACTCGAGTCCGCCCTCGCGGCGGTGAGGGCACGTAACGAGGAACTCAACGTCTTCTTGTACGTCGACGAGGAGGGTGCGCGTCGTCAGGCCCAATCGGTGGACGAGAGAATCGCCCGGGGCGAACCCGCGGGTCCCCTCGCGGGCGTACCGATCGCGATCAAGGACAATCTCTGTACGAGAGGAATTCCGACGACCTGTTCGTCGCGCATCCTCGAGGGTTGGCGCCCGCCCTATAACGCGACGGTGATCGAGCGACTCCTCGCCGCGGGCGCGGTGCCGGTGGGTAAGACCAACCTGGACGAGTTCGCGATGGGATCTTCGACCGAGAACTCGGCCTTCGGACCAACGCGCAACCCGCTCGATCCCACGCGCGTGCCCGGCGGCTCCTCGGGCGGATCCGCCGCCGCAGTCGCGGCGGACATGACGCCGATCTCGCTCGGCAGTGACACGGGCGGCTCAATCCGCCAGCCCGCCGCCCTCTGCGGACTGATCGGCGTGAAGCCCACCTACGGGTTGGTATCGCGCTACGGGCTCATTGCCTTTGCCAGTTCGCTCGATCAGGTCGGTCCGTTCGCGAAGAACGTCACCGACGCGGCGATGCTCCTCGAGGTCGTCGCGGGACACGACGAGAAGGATTCGACGTCGCTGCCCGAACCGTCACCGTCGCTCGTGGCCCACGTGGAAGATGGCGTCGCGGGCAAGCGCATCGGGTTGGTTCGCGATCTCGTGGACGGAGCCGACGAGGACGTCGTGAACGCCGTCAACGCCGCGGCGAAGGCCCTCGCCGACGCGGGCGCCACCATTGTCGAGTTGTCGATCCCCGAGTTCCGCCTGGGACTGAGCGCGTACTACATACTCGCGCCCGCGGAGGCGTCGAGTAACCTCGCGCGCTACGACGGCGTGCGCTACGGGCTGCGCGTGGACGCAGAGGACGTCACCGCGATGAACGAGGCGACGCGCACCGCGGGTTTCGGTGACGAGGTGAAGCGACGCATCATGCTCGGTACCTACGCACTCTCGGCGGGCTACTACGACGCCTACTACGGCCAGGCCCTAAAGGTGCGCACGATGATGATCGAGGCCTTCGCCAACGCCTATCGCCAGGTGGACCTGCTGCTGGGCGCGACCACGCCGTCGGTCGCCTTCGAACTGGGCTCTAAGACGAGTGATCCCATGGCGATGTACTTGTCGGACATCTTCACGATCCCCACCAACNNCCGGGTCGCAGCGAGGCCCAATTGTTCGCCGCCGCGCGCGTGCTCGAGATCGCGCAGGGACGATGACGGCGCTACCCGGTGACTGGGAGATGGTGGTCGGTCTCGAAGTCCACACTGAACTGAAGACCGCGACCAAGATGTTCTGTGGTTGCGCGAACCACTTCGGCTCTGAGCCAAACACCAACGTGTGTCCGGTCTGCCTGGGACTGCCAGGGTCGTTGCCGGTGCTCAACGAACGCGCCGTCGCGTTGGCGATGGCGATCGGCATCGCGCTGCACTGTACGATCGCGCCCTCGACGTTCCACCGCAAGAACTACTTCTATCCCGACATGCCCAAGGACTTCCAGATCAGCCAGTACGACCTGCCCATCAACAAGGGCGGCTACTTGGACCTGCCCGACGCGAGTCGCGTGAGCATTGAACGCGCGCACATGGAAGAGGACACCGGCAAATCCACCCACCTCGGGGGTACCGGACGCATTCACGGGGCGGACCGCTCGCTCGTGGATTACAACCGCTCGGGGGTGCCACTCGTGGAGATCGTCTCCGGTCCGGACATCCGCTCCTCGGCCCAGGCCCGCGCGTACGCGTCGGAACTGCGCGGCATCCTGATCGCGACCGGCGCGTCGGACGGACGCATGGAGGAGGGTTCGATGCGCATCGACGCCAACGTCTCGGTGCGCAAACCCGGCGCCGCCTTCGGGACCCGTTGTGAGATTAAGAACCTGAATTCGCTGCGCAGTCTCCAGCGCGCCATTGACTTCGAAGCCCTGCGACAGATTGAGTTGATCGAAGAGGGCGGGACCGTTCGCCAAGAGACGCGCCACTGGGACGAGGTTCTCGGCGCGACCTCAACGATGCGCACCAAGGAAGAGGCCGAGGACTACCGGTACTTCCGCGAACCCGACCTGGTCGACCTCGTGCCGAGCGACGAGTGGCAGCAACGAGTGCGCGAGGGACTCGGGCCAATGCCCGCCGAGCGCCGGGCCGTGCTCGCCGCTCGACTCAACGAACCGACCGAGGCCCAGCTCGACGCCGTCGAGGTCGTGATCGACCTGGCGCTCGAGGAGTTCGTGCACGCCGCCGTCGACGCCGGCGCCGACGCCTCACTCGCCCTCGCGCGCGCGGCCAACGAACTGGCCGCGGGCATCGAGGGTCTCGAGAACCTGGCACCGGGCGCCTTCGCTTCGACGGTGCTCTTGGAAGGTTCTGGGGCGCTCTCGGCGACTCAGGCGAAGACGGTACTGGGCGAACTATTGGCCAACGGGGGAGACCCCGCTTCTATCGCCACGTCGCTGGGTTTCGAGCAGCTTTCGTCGGACTCACTCGGCGAGACCGTGGGTGCGTTGATTGGTGAGTACCCCGACGAATGGTCGCGCTACCGCGAGGGCGACGAGAAGCTCGCCCAGTTCTTCATTGGCCAGGTGATGAAGCGCACCAAGGGCCAGGCGAACGGTAAGGCCGTGATCGGCGAACTGCAAGCTCGTCGCTAGCCGCGACTCAGACCTCGACGGGAAAAAACCCTTCGTACGGGCGTGCGAAGCGTGTAGCAAGAGTCGCGAGTCTGGTTTGGGGCACAGAGACCGGGTCATCGTGCGAGGGCTTGCCCACGAGCTCTTCCTTGTGCTTAGATGGATGCGTGACGACCCAGAACATTCCTCTTTCCGTGGTAGTAGGCGCCTGGCGCCGGTAGTCACGCACAGACGTACACCGGAGGCCTCCCAACTAGGGGAGGCCTTTTTTCATTCCTCAACAAAAGGATCATCGTGCAACTTTCAGGAGCGCAGGCCCTCATCAAGAGCCTCGAACAACAGGGCGTGGAAACCATCTTCGGTTTGCCGGGTGGGGCGATCTTGCCCGTTTATGACCCACTGATCGATTCGACCATCCGCCACATCCTGGTACGTCACGAACAAGGAGCTGGCCACATGGCCGAGGGCTACGCCCTCGCGACCGGTCGCCCGGGGGTCGCGATGGTCACGAGTGGACCCGGGGCGACCAACATCGTCACCCCAATCGGCAACGCCCACATGGACTCGACGCCCCTCGTGGTGGTGACCGGACAGGTCGCCTCCGCCGCCATCGGCACTGACGCCTTCCAAGAATGCGACATCACGGGTATCACGATGGGCATCACCAAGCACAACTTCCTCGTCAAGTCCGCCCAGGAGATCCCGCGCGCCGTGGCGGCGGCCTTTCACCTGGCCACGACCGGTCGTCCCGGGCCCGTACTGATCGACGTGCCCAAGGACATCACTCAGTCGATGATGGACTGGTGGTATCCCAGCACGGTTGAGGAGTACGACCTGCCCGGCTACCGACCCGAGGTGGCCCTCGATGAGCAGGCGGTCGAGCGCGCGATCGCCTTGATCAACGCGTCAGAGCGACCGGTGCTCTACGTGGGCGGCGGGACGCTCAAGTCGCGCGCGTCAAAGGAGCTCCTCGCCTTCGCCGAACGCACCAAGATGCCCGTGGTCACGACGCTGATGGCTCGCGGTGCGTTCCCCGACTCACACGAGCAGCACCTGGGCATGCCCGGCATGCACGGCATGTACAGCGCGGTGACCGCGATTCAAAAGTGTGACCTGCTCATCTCACTCGGAGCGCGCTTCGACGACCGCGTGACGGGCAAGATCCCCGCCTTCGCGCCCCACGCCAAGGTGATACACGTGGACATCGATCGCGCCGAATTCAACAAGGTCCGCTTTGCCGACGTCGCCGTCCAGAGCAACGTCGCCCCCGTGCTTCGCGCCTGGGACGGTGCGTCGGCGACGCCGCACAACCTGGACGTTTGGTGGAAGGAGATCCGTTCCTGGCAGGAGCAGTACCCGCTCGTCTACGATGAGCCCGCGACCGACGGCCCACTGCGCCCGCAACACGTCATCGAAGCCATTGGTGCTAAGGCCGAGCCGGGTACCATTGTCTCCGCGGGCGTGGGCCAGCACCAGATGTGGGCATCGCAGTTTTGGAAGTTCGAGGAACCGGGTACCTGGATCAACTCCGGGGGTGCGGGCACGATGGGTTTTGGCGTCCCCGCCGCGATCGGCGCCAAGGTCGGACGGCCCGACCGGACCGTCTGGTGCATCGACGGCGACGGCTGCTTTCAGATGACGGCCCAAGAACTGGTGACCGCGCGAGCCGAAGGCATACCCATCAAGGTGGCGATCCTAAATAACGCGTACCTCGGCATGGTTCGCCAGTGGCAGGAGATGTTCTACGACGAGCGCTATTCGGAGGTCTACCTCTCGGCGGACCTGCCCGATTACGTCAAATGGGCCGAAGCAATGGGCTGCGTGGGACTGCGCGCGACCAATCTGGCCGAGATGCGCGAGGTCATCGACGTAGCGAACTCGATTAACGACGTGCCGGTCGTGATCGACTTTCGTACCGACTCCTCCGAGAAGGTCTTTCCGATGGTCGCCGCGGGCGCGAGCAACGACGATATCCAAGTCCACCCACTCCAGCAGAAAGGCTCGAGATGACCCCGCCAGAGCCCTACCTAGGGATCACTGACCACACCCCGGTGCGACTGCACATCTTGTCGGTGCTGGTAGAGAACAAGGCCGGCGTGCTCGCGCGCATCGCGGGCCTCTTCGCGCGCCGAGGGTTCAACATCTATTCCCTCGCGGTCGCCCCCGCGGAGAGCAACGCTCGATTCTCGCGGGTGACCATTGTGGTCGACGCGGAGTCCGCGCCGCTCGAACAGATCGTGGGTCAGTTGGACAAGTTGGTCAACGTCGTCGCCATCACGGACATTTCCCCCAAGGATGCCCTGGAGCGCGAACTGCTGCTCGCCACCATAAAGACCGACGTCGACAACCGCACCTCGCTGCTCGACATCATCGCCTCGGCGGGCGCCGCGATCGTCGATGTCGACGCCAAGTCCGTGACGGTCATGTTGGCCGCGACGCCAGGCAATTGTGACGGGTTGGAAAAGGCGCTGGAGGGTTTCTCAGACGTCGAACTGCATCGGACCGGTCGCGTCGCATTACCTAGACTTGGCAAGACGGCTCACGCCTACTAACGAAACTACGAAGAGAGAAATCCCATCATGACCACGATGTACTACCAAGCGGACGCTAAACCCGAGATCTTGAAGAAGAAGAAGATCGCGATCCTCGGCTACGGGTCCCAGGGTCACGCTCACGCGCTCAACCTGCACGACAGCGGATACGACGTGCGAGTTGGGCTGCGTGCCGAGTCGTCCTCGGTGCACAAGGCTGAAGAGGCCGGACTGCGGGTGCTGACGATCGGTGACGCCTGTGCCGAAGCGGACGTGATCATGGTCCTCGTTCCCGACACCGAGCAGAAGAAGACCTACGACGCCGACATCGCTCCGCACCTGAGTGCGGGAAAGTGTCTGATGTTCGCGCACGGCTTTAACATCCGCTTTAACCTCATCAACCCGCCCGCGGACGTCGACGTCGCGATGGTCGCACCCAAGGGACCCGGGCACCTGGTTCGGCGCACCTACGTCGAAGGCGGCGGTGTGCCGGCTCTGATCGCGGTCCACCAAGACGCCACCGGACACGCGCACGAGATCGCCCTCGCCTACGCCGACGGCATCGGGGCCACGCGCGCGGGCGTGCTCGAGACGACCTTCACCGAAGAGACCGAGACTGACCTTTTCGGTGAGCAAGCCGTGTTGTGCGGCGGCGTGTCGGCCCTCGTGCGAGCGGGTTACGAGACGCTCGTCGAAGCCGGGTACCAGCCCGAGAGCGCGTACTTCGAGTGCTTGCACGAACTGAAGTTGATCGTCGACTTGATGTACGAAGAAGGCATCACTGGCATGCGTTTTAGCGTTTCGGACACCGCCGAGTACGGCGACCTGACCCGCGGACCGCGCATCATCACCGATCAGGTCAAGGCCGAGATGAAGAAGGTACTCACCGAGATCCAAGACGGCACTTTTGCTGCCGAGTGGATCCAGGAGAACGAGATCGGACGGCCGCGCTATCGCGAATTGCGCGAAGCGGGCAAGAAGCACCCGATTGAGGACATTGGAAAGAAGCTACGCGCGATGATGCCCTTCGTCTCGGCGGGCAAGCAGAAGGTGTCCGAAGTCTCCGGTGGTGACACCGACTGAGTGGGTGTCGCTTCGTGATTCGGTCAATCTCCTAGAGCGTTCCGGTGTCGGGGCGACGGCGAGTGACGCAGTAGACAAGCCCTGCGGGGTCTCGCAGCGTCGTCCAGTCCTCGAGCACCCACAGGACCTCGGCGCCCAGGGCTTCGTGGCGAAGGACCTCGCTTCCCACGTCGTCGCTCGCGAGGTCGGGGTGCGCGCTCGCGCGAGCCTTGGTCGAATCCTCGACGCGCTGGAAGAGCAGTCGAAGAGCGACGCCCGAGGAGCGGGTGAGGTACGCGAATTCTTTGCGTGAGCCTTCGTGCAGGGACCAGCCAGAGAACTCGGACCAGAACGCGCACTCAGCGTCAAAGGAACCCGGTGCGACGTCGACGCACAGTTGGTCGAGGATGCTGCGGTGACCGTCGGGCCAGAGCGAGGGGATCGGTCGTTCGTGCTCACCGTGGTGGGCCACCACGCAGAAGTCCAATCCGCCCGGCGAACGCATGGTGACGAGACTGCGGCCCCTTCGCACCACCGACGCGCCGAGGCGCTCGGCCAAGTGCGATTGGTCATCGATGTCATCGACGTGCACGTCGAGGTGACAGTTGGCGGATCCTTCGCCGATGCGCTGGACGCGAAGGTACGCGTCGCCACTCGACGGCAGTAGCGTCGCGAACTCGCCCTCGAGGCCCCGCGGTGGCGACAAGTCACTGGCGGTCACCGCCTGCCAGAAAGTCGCCCCCGCGACGAAGCCCGAGGCGGGGTAGTCGAGGAAGGCCGTCAGCCAGAGGATTGCCACGTGTTTGAAGTTACCGTGCGTGGCCAACCTGCCCGCATGATGCTGGCAAATTCGCCGCGCTCGTCGAGCAACGTCCCCAACGAAGCAGTACTCTCGGTTCTCGTCCGCTGTTTTCGTCTGAGAGGCAGGCCGGGAATGGAGCACCGCATCGTTGTTGGCGTCACTGGAGTGGAGCGACAAGCCCAGTTGGACTGGGCCATTGACGAATCCGTTAAGTGGAACGCATCGCTTTTGATCGTCCACTGTTGCACCGATCGATACCAAATCGAAGTGCCCGAACCAGGCGAGGAGGAGATTGGTGCCGCCAGAGCAGTCCTTAAGGTCACTTGCGACGCGGCGCACTCTCGCGGCGTCAAAGTTGAGACCTTACTCGGTGATGGATTTGCGGGTGAGGCGCTGGTCGATGCGTCGCACGACGCGAGTCAGCTAATCGTGGGCACGTCACACCGAAGCCGACTGTCGCACGCCCAACACTCATCGGTGTCTACCTTCTGCGTGCGCCACGCCCACTGTCCAGTGACGATTGTGCCGATGTTCTCAAGTCTGACGCGAGAATATTCCCAATGATTGGGAAGAGTTTTGCTACCATCGCAGGTGAGCGATGAGGCCCGCCCAGAAAAGTGCCGGTTAACCCCGGCTGATGGCATCTACCAGCAAGAGAGAGAGACGCTGGTAGGGCTCGCACTGTGCTCCTGCCGTGACAGGAGGATCAAGTGAACGTTTATTACGTAATGGCCATTTGGGTCGGTATGGCGCTCGTTGCTTCGTTCATCAGTATTCGTGTCGGGGTCTCGGTCGCCTTGATCGAGATATTGGTGGGTGCGGTGCTCGGCAACATACCGGGAATAAAAGAGCACGTGCAACAAACGGATTACACCACGCTGCTGGCGGGGATCGGATCGGTGCTACTGACCTTTCTTGCCGGTGCCGAGATAGACCCCGTGTCGTTGAAGAAGCACTGGCGAGCAAGCCTCTCCATGGGCGTGGTGTCGTTCCTCTTGCCCCTCGTNNATGGTGGAGACGGGTCTCAACCGACAGGACATCGGCAAGCTGATCCTGGCGGCGTGTTTTGTTACCGACTTGGGCACGGTCCTTGCCTTGGGTGGACTGTTCGCAAGCTACGGGTGGCTGTTGCTCGTGTTCGTGGTGGTTACCGCGTTCGTACTGTTCTTTCTTCCACGAACGCTTCGTTGGGTTGTGGCGAACGTGGGTCATAGAGTGAGTGAACCCGAGGTGAAGGTGATCTTCGTCGTCCTCTTGGCTCTCGGGGGACTGGCGACCGCGGCGGGTAGCGAAGCAGTCCTACCCGCGTACGTGGCGGGCCTCGTGGTGGCGGGGGTATTCATGAATGACCGGGTGGTGCTTGATCGAATTCGTACGATCGCCTTTGCTCTGCTCACTCCTTTCTTTTTCCTGCGGGCAGGAACGCTCATCACCGCTTCGACTCTCGTGGCGGGTGCGGGCGTAATTGCAACACTCTTCTTCGTGAAAATGGTGACCAAGTTCATGGGCGTGTGGCCCGTGGCGACGGCGTTTCGACTCCCCAAGAACGAACGTACTTACACGACCCTATTGATGGCGACGGGACTTACGTTTGGTTCAATCTCGGCGTTGTATGGGCTGACCCACCACCTGATAAACGAGGCACAGTACACCGAACTCGTGACCGTAGTCATATTGTCAGCTTTCGTTCCGACGCTCATTGCCCAGCAGTTCTTTCGTCCATCGATCGACATCACGGTCGAAGAGCAAGAAGCGCTGGGCGAAGAGGACATCTCGCTTTTGCACCGCCGGGCAATTCCGCCAGCTGACGAAAACAAGTGAACCGCCGACACCGAGCTTCTCATGTTGATCAATGAGAAGCGGCGTCGCTCGAAGTCACGACATTGTCGTGGAAATCTTGGATCCTTCGCGATTGGCTACAAGTTGCCGATGATCCAGTTGATGCACGCGCACAGCGACGACACATCCTCGGGGTCAACGCTCGGGAACATCGCGATGCGCAACTGATTGCGCCCGAGCTTGCGGTAGGGCTCGGTGTCCACGACGCCGTTGGCGCGCAGCACCTTGGCGATGACCGTGGCGTCGATGTCGTCCTTGAAGTCAATGGTGCCCACGACGTTGCTGCGCTCTTCGGGCTTGGTGACGAAGGGCGTGGCGAAATCGGACGCCTCGGCCCAGGTGTAGAGGATCTCAGCGGACCGGCGCGAACGTCCCGCGGAGAACGAGAGGCCCCCGTTGTCGTTGAACCATTTGATCTGACTGGCGAGCAGGTGGATGGTGGCGAGCGCGGGGGTGTTGTAGGTCTGGTTGAGTCGCGAATTGTCCAGTGCGATCTTGAGGTCAAAGAAGGCCGGCGTCCAGCGACCCGAGGCGGCGAGGGTCTCGATGCGCTCAATCGCTAGGGGAGAGCACAACGCGATCCACAAGCCTCCATCGCTCGCGAAGGATTTTTGCGGAGCGAAGTAGTAGCAGTCGAACTGCGTCGGGTCGACGGGCAGTCCTCCCGCGCCCGACGTCGCGTCGACCGCGACGAGACCGGTGGCTCCGACGGGACGCTCGATGTCCATCATGACCCCCGTCGAGGTCTCGTTGTGGGTGAGCGCGTAGAGGTCGACCGACTCGTCAGCGACGCAGAGCGGGTGCGTGCCGACGTCACTGGTGATGACTTGGGGATCCTTCAAGTGCGGTGCCTCTTTGACCGCGCTCGCGAACTTCGAGGAGAACTCGCCGAAGCTGAGGTGCTGGGAGTGCTCGCTCACGAGATGGAACGTGGCGGCGTCCCAGAAGCACGTGGTGCCGCCGTTGCCCAGCAGCACCTCGTAGCCGTCGGGGAGGTTGAACAGTGCCTTTAACCCGTCGCGCACTTCACCGACTTTGTTGCGCACCGTCGCCTGGCGGTGCGAGGTACCCAGGTACGTCGGCGCGTCAGCGAGGAGCGCGTCGAGTTGGTCGATACGGACCTTGGAAGGTCCAGAACCGAATCGTCCGTCACGCGGAAGTAGGTCAGAAGGGATACGAAGGCTGTCGGGGGAACTCATAGACTTCTACTCTAGGTACTAGAACGAGGTGGCTATGAGTTCGAGAGTAAGTGACCTGCTGGGGGGACTTGCCCCGAGTGCGACGCTTGCCGTGGACGCCAAGGCCAAGGCCCTCAAGGCGGCCGGCGAGCCGGTCATTGGTTACGGAGCGGGCGAGCCGGACTTTCCCACGCCCGTGCACATCGTCGAAGCCGCCGCCAAGGCCTGTTACGACCCGGTGAACCACAAGTACACCCCCACGGCGGGCCTCGCCGAGCTCCGCGAGGCGATCGTCGCCAAGTCCAAGCGCGACTCGGGCCTCGAGATCGGCGCCAACCAGATACTCGTGACCAACGGCGGCAAACACGCGGTCGCTACGACCTTCATGACCCTGCTCAACCCCGGCGACGAAGTACTGATTCCCGCGCCGTACTGGACGACCTACCCCGAATCGGTCTATCTCGCCGGCGGTGTCGCCGTGCCGGTTATGACCAGTGACGCGAACGGGTTTCGCGTCACGGTCGCCGAACTCGAAAAGGCCCGCACCGCGAAGACCAAACTGCTGGTCTTCGTCTCGCCCTCGAATCCGACGGGCGCCGTGGTGCGTCCCGAGGACGTCGCCGCGATAGGTCGATGGGCCGCGGAGCACGACGTCTGGGTCATGGCTGACGAGATCTACGAACACCTCGTCTACGGAGACGCCCAGCACGTCTCGTTACCCGTGGTCGCGCCCGAGTTGGGCGACCGCTGGGTCGTGGTGAACGGCGTCGCCAAGACCTACGCCATGACGGGCTGGCGTATCGGTTGGATGATCGGTGCGCCCGACGTGATGAACGCGGCGGTCAACTATCAGAGCCAGACCACGTCTAACATCTCGAACATTTCCCAACGTGCGGCCGTGGCTGCACTCACGGGCGACCTTTCGGCGGTTGCCGAGATGCGCACCGCGTTCGACCTTCGCCGAAAGATCATGACCTCGATGCTGAACGCCATTGACGGCGTGACCTGTGCCGAACCCGAGGGTGCCTTTTACTGCTTTCCTAACGTGCAAGGTCTGCTCGGTCGCTCGCTCGGGGGCAAGGTCGCCATGTCCTCGAGTGAGCTCGCGGGCAATCTCCTCGAGTCGATCAAGGTGGCAGTCGTGCCGGGCGAGGCTTTCGGGGCCCCCGGGTACTTCCGACTGAGCTACGCACTGGGCGAGGATGACTTGAAAGAAGGACTCGAGCGACTCGCGGGTCTGGTCTCCGCGGGCTGAGCCTTCGCGGATTTGATTTAGGCTTGGGGGACCAAACGAAAGGTTCTCAGGTGTCTCGAGTACTTGTCACAGAAGAAATCGCGGATTCCGGGCTCCAGGAGTTGCGCAACGCCGGACACGAGGTCGACATCCAGCTCGGACTTTCGCCCGAGGATCTCCTTAAGGCGGTCGTTGGAGCGAACGCCCTGATCATCCGCTCGGCGACTAACGTCAACGCCGCCACCCTCGAGGCCGCCAAGGACATGGTCGTCGTGGGTCGCGCCGGCATTGGCCTCGACAACGTCGACGTCGCCAAGGCGACCGAACTCGGCATCATGGTGGTGAACGCACCGGTGTCGAACATCCTCTCGGCGGCCGAACAGACCATGGCGTTGTTGCTCGCCCAGGCTCGCAACATCCCCCAAGCGCACTCGGCGCTGAAGAACGGCAAGTGGGAGCGCAGCAAGTGGGAGGGCGTCGAACTTCACGGCAAGACCCTCGGTGTCATTGGCCTGGGCAAGATCGGTGCCCTGGTCGCCCAGCGCGCGATGGCCTTTGGGATGCGTATCGTCGCCTACGACCCCTACATCTCCGAACAGCGAGCACGCCACATGGGTATCGAGCTCGTGGACCTGGACACGTTGCTCGCCCAGAGTGACTTCATCACGATTCACCTGCCCAAGAACAAGGAGACCACCAACCTCTTGAACGCCGAGTCGTTGAAGAAGGCGAAGAAGGGTGTGCGCATCGTCAACGTCGCGCGAGGCGGCATCGTGAACGAGGCGGACCTCGCGGCGGCGATCGCGAGCGGTCACGTGCAAGGCGCGGCGCTGGACGTCTTTGAGAAGGAGCCGACCACCGAGTCGCCGCTGTTCGATCTGCCCTCAGTCGTGGTCGTGCCCCACTTAGGTGCTTCGACCGCCGAAGCCCAGGACAAGGCCGGCGTCACCATCGCCGAGCAGGTGCAACTCGCGCTCGCGGGCGACTTCGTGCCCTTCGCCGTGAACGTCGCGGCGGGCGAGGTGTCCAATGTCGTGCGACCCTTCATGGGCCTCGCCGAAGTACTCGGGCGATTCATCGGCGGCCTGCTCGACGGCAAACCCGCGGACCTCGAGGTCGTCTACCGGGGCGAACTCGCTGGTTCTGGAACGAAGATCCTCACGCTCTGTGCGCTGAAGGGGTTGCTCGTCTCGACCGGCCACGAGAGCGTGTCCTTCGTGAATGCGCCCCAACTGGCGAGCGAGCACCATCTCACCTATAGCGAGTCCGCTGTCGTCGATTCGCCCGAGTACGTGAATCTCATCACTGTCCGTTCGGGCGTACACACGGTGTCGGGAACCTTGATGACCATTGGCACTCGTCTCGAGACGCGAATCGTTGGCGTCGACGGACACAGCGTGGAGATCCCTCCGGGTACTTCGATGCTCGTGGTGCACAATGACGACCGTCCGGGCATGATCGGCATGGTGGGTGTGGCCCTGGGCGCAGCGAAGATCTCGATCGTGTCGATGGCGGTCGGTCCGGACCCCAAGACCAAGACGGCCTTGATGGTCCTTTCGACCGACGTACCAACACCTTTGGAGGTCGTAGAAGCACTTCGTCGCACCGACGGCATCCAAGACATCCACCTCATCACCCTTCGCTAGGGTCCTCGAGGCTCGCTGCGGGGCACGCGACGTCACCGGAACGCTAGAACGGTGGACGAAAGGAGACCCTCATGAAAGCAGCGGTCTACTACGAGACGGGTCAGCCCGACGTCCTTCGCTACGAGGATGTCCCCGACCCCGCGGTTGGTCTGAGCGACGTCTTGGTGAAGGTGGCCTTTGTCAGCATTGAAGGCGGCGACACGCTCAATCGCCTTCGCGGCGAGATGAATCACGTGCCGCACATCGTGGGTTATCAGTGTTCAGGTGTCGTGGTCGCGGTGGGTGGCAACGTCACGAAATTCTCGGTCGGCGACCGGGTGGTTTCTACCGGCATTGACGGTTCGCACGCCGAACTGCGCGCGTCCGATGAGGCTTTCACGTGGAAGATCCCCGAAGGGGTGTCGCTCGAGGACGCCGCGTGCGTACCGGTGCCCTTCGCCACGGCCGACGACTGCTTGTTCGAGTTCGGGCACTTGGTGAAGGGCGAAACGGCCTTGATTCACGCGGGAGCGGGTGGTGTGGGTATCGCGGCGATACAGATGGCCAAACGCGCCGGCGCGCGCGTGCTGGCGACCGCGTCGAGTAACGAGAAGCTCGAGCGTCTCAAGGAACTCGGACTAGACGAGGGGATCAACTACGTGTCCCACGACTTCGTCGTCGAGGCGCGCCGACTCACCGAAGGGCGGGGAGTGGACGTGATCGTTGACTCCGTCGGCGGCGCGACCCTGCAAGGGAGTCTCAACGCTTTGGCGTACCGGGGCCGATGTGTCACGGTTGGCGACGCGGGTCGATCGAGTGCCGAAAAGGTCGACGTATCGAACATGCGTGGTAACAATCAGACGCTCTCGGGTTATTTCATGGGGGCCGAACTGTTCATGTACCCGCGCGTGCACGACATGATCGCCCACCATCTGGAGTTGATAGCCCAGGGCGAACTGCGCGTCGTCGTGGACAGCGTCTTTGACCTCAAGGACGCCGCAGCGGCGCATGCGTACATCGAAAGTCGAAAGTCCTTCGGACGAGTGCTCCTCGCTCCCTGATACCAACGCGACGGACCTCTGATCAGGACCACGGACCCGACGGATCGTTCGCCGACTCGCGTAGCTCTAGGCCGGACTCGGCGTGGAAGGTCCCCGAAAGGGTGTCGACCGAGGGTGCCGCACCGGTATCCTTCGCCGCGGCCGACGACTGCTTATTCGCGTGCGGGCGCTGAAGGTTACAGCGGTTGGTAGACCTCGAGGGGACTGACGACATCGATGCGGTCCATGACTTCTTTGGTGAGTAGTGGCAACACGTCCAGGGCCGTCATGTTTTCGCGTACTTGGGCCGCCGATGAGGCGCCGGTGATGACCGTCGAGACGTGGGGGTTCTTCACGCACCAGGCGAGTGAGAGCTGGGCGAGAGTCACGTCGAGTTCGTCGGCGATGGCCTTCAGGTCGGCGACCTTCTTGTTGCGAGCCTCGTTGGTGAACCTGTCCCTCAGCCATTCGTAGCCCGGAAGCGTCGCGCGCGAACCCTCGGGGATGCCGTGCAAGTACTTGCCCGTCAAAAGCCCCGATGCCAGAGGTGACCATATTGTGGTGCCGAGACCGATGTCCTCGTAAAGACGCAGGTATTCGCTCTCGACTTTGTTGCGCCAGAGGATGTTGTACTGCGGTTGCTCCATGACGGGCTTGTGCAGGTGATAGCGATCAGCGATGTCGTAGGCGGCGCGGATCTCATCGGCGTTCCATTCAGACGTACCCCAGTACAGGGCTTTGCCTTCACTGATCATGTCGCTCATGGCCCAGACCGTCTCTTCGATGGGCGTGTTGGGGTCGGCGCGGTGACAAAACACGAGGTCCACGAAGTCCAGGCCGAATCGCTCGAGCGATCCATCGATCGCCTGACGCAGGTACTTGCGATTGAGGGTGTTGCGCATATTGGGAACATCGCTAAGGCCCCAATACAACTTGGTCGAGACCAAATACTCGTGACGCTTCCAGCCGAGCTCTTTTATGGCAGCTCCCATGACGCGCTCGGATTCGCCACCCGAGTACGCCTCGGCGTTGTCGAAGAAGTTGACGCCCGCATCCTTGGCGGCGCTGAGGCATTCGGAAGCCTGTTGGGCGGTCTCGAGTTGGTTCGCGTTACCAAAGGTCACCCAGCTGCCAAAGGACAGCACGCTCACTTTTAGTCCGGACCGGCCGAGTCGGCGATATTGCATTTCTGCCATGTTCTCTCCTTTGAGAATCTGTGGGCGTTAGGACGCAGGGTTCGTGGGCACGTCGGGCCATTCTTCGAACGACGTCGGGCCCGAAAGCTGCGGTCGCTTCACCATGACCACTACGCCCGCCACCGCCGCTCCGAGAAGAACCAGTACCGCCAATTTGAGAAGCGCCTTGAAGAAACCCACGAGATTCAGGTTAGTGGTATCACACTGGACAACTTTCAAAACCGAGGTACAATATTCCCATGTCACTTTGCCAGAGCGCGCTACTGCTTCGATAGGGCGAGNNGGCGGGGGTTTTTTGTTTCTCGTTTTCTGGCCCCAGCGGAAAGGAAGTCCATGAGGCGTAATCAGCAGCCGAGCCCCATGTCGTTCGACAAATACCGCTCGACGGTGCCCGTCGAGCTACCGGACCGCTCGTGGCCCAATCGGCGCCTCGAAAAGGCACCCCTGTGGTGCAGCGTCGACTTGCGTGACGGCAACCAAGCGCTCATTGACCCGATGGACTCCGAGCGCAAGAACGCGATGTTCGCACAGCTGGTCGAGATGGGCTTCAAGGAGATCGAGGTTGGCTTTCCCTCGGCGTCCCAGCCTGATTACGACTTCGTGCGCACGATCATCGAGAACGACCTCATCCCCGAGGACGTCACCATACAAGTGCTCACCCAATGTCGTGAGGACCTCATACGGCGCACGTACGAATCACTGCACGGGGCCAAGCGCGCCATCGTGCACTTCTACAATTCGACTTCGACGTTGCAGCGGCGCGTGGTCTTTGGCATGGACATGGAAGATGTGAAGAAGATCGCCGTCGACGCCGCCGCGCTGTGCAAGAGCCTGGAGTCGACGTCGCCCGACACCGATTTCGTCTACGAGTACTCGCCTGAGAGTTTCACCGGTACTGAACTCGAATACGCGCTCGAGGTGTGCGACGCGGTCGCCGACGTGATCGAGCCCACGCCCGAGCGGCCCCTGATCCTCAACCTTCCCGCGACCGTCGAGATGTACACGCCCAATCTCTACGCCGACGCGATCGAATGGTTCTGTCGTCACGTGAAGCGCCGCGACGCGGTACTCGTCTCCTTGCATCCTCATAACGATCGGGGCACCGCCGTCGCGGCGGCGGAATTGGGCGTGCTCGCGGGTGCGGACCGGGTCGAGGGGACGCTCTTTGGAAACGGGGAGCGCACGGGCAACGTCGACGTCGTGACCCTCGCGCTCAACCTGTTCAGCCAGGGTGTGGACCCCGAGCTCGACATCCGCGACATCGACAAGGCTCGTCACGTCGCCGAGTACGCCAATCGCCTGCCCGTGCACATGCGTCACCCGTACGTGGGTGAACTGGTCTACACCGCGTTTTCGGGCTCGCACCAAGACGCCATCAAAAAGGGCATGCTCGCCATTGGAGACACCTACGACGTCTGGGAGGTCCCGTACCTGCCGATTGACCCCAAGCACACCGGTCGCACCTACGAGGCGATCATCCGGGTGAATTCCCAGTCGGGCAAGGGCGGCGTGGCCTATCTCCTAAGCACCGAGCACGGCCTCGACTTGCCGCGCGCGATGCAGGTGGAGTTCTCCAAGCAGGTCCAAGAACTCACCGAACAGACGGGCACCGAAATCTCGCCCGCCGAGATCTGGGACGTCTTTACGACCACGTACCAGCCCGAGAATCCCACGATTCAACTGCTGTCGAGCGAGGTAACTGCGGACCAGCAGAACACGCGGATATTCGCCCAGCTCGTCGTCGCCGGTAATCACGTGACCGTCAAGGGTGAGGGGAACGGTCCGATCGACGCGCTGATGGCGGGTCTGCGCAATGAGATGGACGTGGACTTTAAGGTGCGCGACTACCACGAGCACGCGCTCACCGCCGGATCCGAGGCCTCGGCCGTCGCCTACGTCGAGGCCGAAGGGGTGGACGGAACCACCTGGTGGGGCGTGGGTATGAGTTCGTCGATCCTCGACGCCTCCCTCGAAGCGGTCATCTCGGCGGCGAATCGCCGACGGTAGCGCCTCAGCAATTAAATTGGTTTGGTGAGCGTACATTCCATCCTTCTTGACGCGGGTTGGATAGCTGTCCTGGTCGGGCTCGTTGGCACGATCGCCCAGTACGTTCGCGTCAACCGACTTGGTGTCGAGGGCGTCTCGCTCGCAACTTGGGCGTTGTTCGTCTGCATGGGTTGCTTCTGGGTCACGTTTGGAGCGGTGTCGGCGCATTCGTGGCAAGTGGTGCTGGGCAGTCTTCTCCTGTTACCGGTTCAGGTCTCGATCGTGGCGAAGCTGAGGCCGTATCGACGCTGGCGCGTGACCACGCGTTCCCTCGTTTTCTTCGTACTGTGCTGCGTACTGCCCACGCTGGTGTGGGGATGGGTCGGTGGCGTCTACGGCACGGGCTTTGCGATGGTCGCCACTCGGGTGCCCCAGATCATCGAACTGATCCGCTACGAGGACGCGAGTGGCGTCTCGGTCAGTTCGTGGGCCCTTGGCGTCTTTGGCACGGCGTTGTGGGTTTCGTACTACGTGGGCGTGCACCTGTGGGCCCCACTCATCTCGACGTTCTGTGCCGGCGTCGCCAGTCTCGTCATTGCCTTGCTCGCGTCGTGGCGTCACCAGCAGGCTCGCAACCGCCTGATTGCCCTCGAGGTCTTCGCCGACTAGAGCGTCTTTCGCGATCGCGTCCATCGCTTGTCGCGCTCGTAGAGTCCTACCTGGTCCCGCACTCGGCGTTGGTAGATCCCGGCCAGGCTGGCGTCGGGGGTGAATACCTTCACCGAGGTGGAAATCGAATCGAGCTCGTCTAGAGTGCGTCGGCCCAAAGCGACCGAGGCGGCGAGCGCCGCGCCGCGTAACTGGGCGGTCATCGGGTCCTTCACCTGGTGAATCTCGCGGTCCAGGGTATCGGCAAAGATCTGGCACCAGAGTTCGGACTGGGCGCCACCGCCGACCAGGCGTATCGGTGACAGTGACTGGCCCACGAACTTTTCGACGTACTTCAACAACCAAGCGCTGTTAGCGGCGACTCCCTCGAGCACCGCGCGGATCATGTCCGCGCTGTTGTTGGTTATCGAAAGATTCGTGAAGCCCGCGCGTAGACGTTTGTCGTCTACCGGTGAGCGTTCGCCGGCGAGCCAGGGCGAGAAGAGCACGCCGTTGGCTCCTGGCGGTGAGGTGGCGGCGAGGGCGGTCATGTCCTCGTAGGTCATCTTTACGCCACCACCCGCGAGCACGCCCTGGAACCATTCGAGGGACATCGCACCCGTCTCCTGGTTGTCGATCACGACGTAGGAATCGTTCGTGAGTCCGGGCACGGCGGCGATGGAGTGCAGTACGTCGGTCTTCTTTGCTGGTACGGAGCAACTTATCCACGACGTCGTTGAAAGAGCGAGGTGTGCGGCGTAGAGGCGCGTCGCGCCCGACCCGTACGCGGCCGCGTGCAGATCGGGCATGGACGAGACGACCACGGTCTGACGGGACAGTCCGAGTTCGTCGGCGACGCCTTCGAGCACCGGGCCGAGCACGCTGTGTGCCGCGATGAGTCCGGGAAGCTTCTCTGAACTGATCCCGACTGAAGCGAGCAACTTCTCGTCGTAGGCCAAACGGTGCAGGTCGCGATTGTCTGTCATCCACATCGCGAGTCGCGACGCGTGCGTCGCCGCAGCGACACCACAGAATCGCATCGCGAGATAGTCAACCGGCTCCATGAACCATCTCGTGGCGTCACAGACGTCAGGCCGTTCGTTCTGCAACAACAGGATCTGGCCCACCGGGTCGGCCCCCGAAGTGGAGGGAGCGCCCCCGGTGTGGCGGATGAAGCGCTGTAGTTTCATAGGGTTGTAGCCCTGTACCGGACCTCCGACGACGCGGCGGCTGTACTTGCCTCCTCGCGTGTCGAGCCAGGTGACGCATTCGCCGACCGGCTCGCCGGATTCGTTGACGGGCACCGTCGAGGCGTACTGGCCGGTGATCGCAACCGCCTTCAGTGCCTGGCTATCAACGCGGCTGTCTTCTAACAATCGCTTCGTGGATTCCCTGATGAGGCTCCACCAGAGCGCCGCGTCTTGGGTGGCGGCACCTTTTGCGTCGAAGTGCGTGGGTACGTGGCGCAGTTCGCGCACGACGATCTCGCCGTCTAAGGTCACTACGCCCACCTTGGGCCCACCGGTGCCAAGGTCGATACTGAGACAGAGTTCTTCGCTCGTCATCACGCGGGAATCGAGGCCTGCTGGTCCATCATGATGGCCATGAACATCTTGATGAACTCGTCGGCCTCTTCGTTGGGTCCGCCTTCGACGCCGCCGTAGATCGCCCCTGATTTTGGTTTTTCGTCGGCGTGCGCGCGTGCGTAGTCGACCGCGTCCGCGAGGTCGGCGCTCCAGCGCTCGACCGTACCGGGCTGGGTCTGGGGACGGGTGACAGCCATGTGGATCGCGTTGGGATACTGCTGGCCGTTCATCCGCCAGCCCCGGGTGCGCAAGAAGTCGTTCACGTGGTAGATGTCAAATTCATCCGAGGTGAACGAGAAGAGGAAGCTGGGCCGACCCATGAGTCGTAACGACTCGTGACTGGTGACCGCGTCCTGCATGAGCTGGGACGTCGAGAAGATCGCCTCGGCGTAGCGCCGATAGCCACTGCGACCGAGGTGGACCATGGCGGCCCAGGTGGCGGCGAGCAGTCCCGCCGAGCGCGATCCGTCCATGCCCGGTGAGCAGTACTTCCCACCAGACCAGTCGGGCTGGTAGAAATACTGGCTGTTGCGAAGTGCCTGGTCGGCGAAGCTGAGCACGCTGGTGCCCTTGAGGGCGTAGCCGTATTTATGCGTGTCAGCCGAGATGGTGGTGACACCGGGGACCTGGAAGTCGAAGGGTTCGATCTGGTAGCCGAGTTCGCGGCCGAAGGGCAGGATGAAGCCGCCCAGGCAACCGTCCACGTGAAGTCCGACCTCACGTTCGAGAGCGATCTCACCGAGCTCGGTGATGGGATCGATGGTGCCGTAGCCATAATTGCACGCGGATCCAACGAGAGCGACGGTGTTGGCGTCGACGTGGCTGCTCACCCAGTCCAGATCAACCTGGGTCGTGATTGGGTCCACGGGTGCGATGCGTAACTCGATACCAAAGAGGTGACACGCCTTGTCGAAGGCGGGATGTGCAGTCTCGGGTTTGATGACGTTAGGTCGCTCGACCTTGGCGGCGTTGAACTCGCGGTAGGCGAGCATGGCGTGAGCTATCGAGCCACTGCCACCGCTGGTCACAAGACCAACTGGCGTCGAATCCTTCAGTGCCGATGCGTTCAACATGTCAAGGGTCATCGCGATGATCTCCGCCTCGAACTTGGTCGCGCTGGGGCACATGTCGCGTTGGAGTGAATTCACGTAGGAAAAATGGGCGAACGCCTCGTTGAGAAAGTCGTAGTGGTCGTGGTCGCCGCAGTACATGGTGCCCGAGCATTGGCCCGATTCCCACACGGTGTTCTCGGTGCGTGACATGGTCGCCATCATTTCGAGGATGGTCTCCTTTTGGGTGCCCTCTTCAGGAAACGTCCGATGTATCGGAAAGGTGTCGGCGTAGGGAAAGTCGCTCATGGTTGCTCCGTTCAATGGCTGCATAAAGAGTAGAACGATTGTTCTAGCCCGAAGGCGTAGGTACGACCTGGGAACTTCTGGTTCGCTGATCGGTCCGGGCGAGGAAGGAGTAGGGTGGAGCCAGGTGCGGCATTACGGTGCATCTGAGACGCCAGTTCGGGTTGGACGATCCAGAAGATTGTCGCTCGGTCGGGCTCGACGCCTCCTCTACCAGGAGGATTCAATGTCGAACAGTACCGCCGTCCTCGACGGTCAACGCGCCAATGCCGGTAAAGAGACGATGCACGCCCTCGTCTACGGCGGTCCCAACAAGAAGGAATGGACCGAAGTCCCCAAACCCCAATTACTCCACGACACCGACGCCATCGTTCGCGTCGATATCACGACCATCTGTGGTTCGGACCTTCATATCTTGAAAGGTGACGTGCCGGAGGTCAATGTCGGGCTCATCTTGGGTCACGAGGCGATTGGCACCGTTGAGTCCGTGGGTGCGGCGGTCAAGCAGGTCAAAGTGGGCGATCGCGTCGTGGTGTCGTGCATCACCTCGTGCAGCATCTGCCGCTACTGCCGTGAAGGTCACTTCGGTCAGTGCCTCAAGGGCGGGGGATGGATTCTGGGACATCTCATCGACGGGACTCAGGCCGAGTTCGTACGCGTCCCGTTCTGTGACACCTCAACGTACCCGGTGCCCAAGGGCGTCCCTGACGAAGAACTACTGATGCTCACTGACATTGTGCCCACGGGATACGAAATAGGGGTACTAAACGGTTGCGTGGCGCCAGGTGACGTCGTCGCCGTGGTCGGAGCCGGACCGGTTGGACTGTCGGCGGTCAAGACTGCACGGCTGTTCAATCCACGGGCCATTGTCGCGATTGATCTCGATGACAATCGACTGAAGCAGGCCAAGAAGTTTGGCGCCGACTTCACGGTGAACAATGGTACGAGCGATCCGCTCGAGCAGATCATGAAACTGACCGGTGGTCTCGGCGCCGACGTCGCTATCGAGGCGGTGGGACTCGAAACGACCTTCGAACTCGCGACCACCCTCATTCGACCCTGCGGTCACATTGCCAACATCGGCGTGCACGGTGCGCCGGTCACGCTGCATCTCGAGAAGTTGTGGGGAAAAGACGTGACTATCACGGCGGGTCTCGTTGACACGAGGACCGTTCCCAATCTTCTCGGGCTCGTCGAAAGCAAGAAACTCGACGTCTCGGATTTCGTCACGCACCGCTTTCACATGAACCAGATCATCGAGGCGTATGACACTTTTGCAAATGCGTCAAAGACCGGTGCCTTGAAAGTGGTCATGACTCCTTAGCGAGTTCGAAAGCACCGAGAACCTCAACACGAAGTGCCGATTATGGAAGTGCTCTTCAAGAATCGATGACGAATCGTTCGTCATCGAGCAAAGAAAGTTGGTCGTCCCATGCAAACCACCGAATTGCTATTAGGCAATCCGTCCAAGCTTCATACACCGAGTTACTGGCATTGGTTGAAGCGATCGAAGAGTGCCGCTCTCGTGTGGACGGCCATGCGGATATGGCTCGGTGTGATGTGGCTCCAAGCCGGCATCGCCAAAATCTGGGGCAATGAGAACTCTTCGTTTCTTCACCATAACGGTGCCGGCGTGGCAGGCTTCGCTGCGCACGGCGTCGCCGCCTACAGCTGGTGGGGGAGCTTCCTGCACAGTTTCGTCGTCCCGAACGCGGGCTGGATCGGCGTACTCATTGCGTTCGCTGAATTCGCCATTGGTGTCTGTCTGGCCATTGGTTTCCTTACGCCACTGGCGGCCCTGGGAAGTTTGGCATTGCTATTCACCTACGTGATGTCGGGAACAGCGAGCGTCTGCGCCTTTTACGCCTTGTTCGCGATCGTGATTCTCATGATGTGGAGGACTTCAGGTTGGATTGGCGTCGACGGACTTCTCTCTGGTCGACACCAGCGTCGCGACATAAGTCGCGGCGAGCCAGTCGTCACCACCGAGACCGTCGTTCGCGAAAAGACCACCGCCCCCGGTGAAGTGTTCGGAGCGACGGAAGGCGGAAAAATTCCCGTCAGGAGCAGTTAGTGGTGACTCCAACGTCCATAAGTTCAGCGAACACGCGAGTACAAGAAATCGAGAAACGCGTGACGTGGACGAACGATGCCCATTGTTTTAATGCGCGGTGTAGTGATCCTTCATTATTTTTGATGCAGGGTTGTTGCGCCACAAAGAGTCGCACCAGTACGCTTGGGCCATGGTCACCGAGCCCGAAGTGCGGGTGGGATAGGAATCTTGTTTCACGGAATGAATTCCAGAGTTTCGAATAATACAGAAGACCGCGCGGAGCGATAGTCACCAAAATATTCGTAGTCAACCGAAGTGCGTTCAGAATTCCCTAAATCAAATACAGCAAGGGTGTAATCATATGAAGATAGCGAACATGCACAAGAGAGTTTCTGGAACGATCCGTTCCCGGTTCTCATCTCTCCTCGTCGTTGCGTCAGCATCGATCGCGATGATCGGCGGTTTCACCGCGGGATCGAGTGCGCTGGCGTCCGCGAGCGCGGTTCCTCATACAGCAAGTGCTCCTTGCACCGTGAAGATCACGGCGGGCACTGGCGCCGTGGTGGCGACCTTGATCGCTGGGGTCAGTGCCGGGTCGACGAAGGTCAGTTTTGACTGCAACGTCTCGTCCACACCGGCTGACGACCCAGCGTTCGTCGCCGAGACCTCGCTCCTCGCGGGCATAGGTACAAGTTCGGTGAACCAGCAGCTCGAGGCTGACTCGAGTGCCATTGGTTCATTTACCGCGAGTGCCACTGATACGAACTGTCCCGCAGCGACTGCAGGTGACTGCACATTGGCGACCTTCACGGTACCGACCGCCTTTGCGGCTTCGGACGCTCAGGCCTCGTGCGCACCGACCCAAACCCAGATCAACGAAGGACTCTGGGGCTGCGATATCGCCGTGGCGAGTGCGCAGTTGACCGGGATCTCGGGCGCCGAGTACTTGTTGACTTACGCCACGCAAGCAGCACCGCCGAACGCGCCGACGATTGCCACTGCGGCGAGCGGCGTGCCCGGAAGCACCATCAAGGTGAGTGACGCCACTGGCGCGACCGGTTATTGGTGGGCCAACGCGATTCAACAGAGCCAGGCAATCGCCCTTTCGACTGCGCCCGAGGCTGCTCCAGCGTCGTGCGCTTCGACCAGTGGCTACGGTAACGTACCGTCACCGTTCCTCTTAGTGAACTGGTTCGTCTCGGGCACGACGATTCCGATTCCCGGCAGTGCCGCGGGAGTGACGATCTCCAATGACTGTTACGACGGAACGACCCTGCACGCGCCGGTACTAGGGGGAACAATCACCGTACCCTCTTCGCTCAAGCTCGGGACCTCCTATAAGGCGTATCTCTGTGAGTTGAACCTCACCTCGTACCCGAGCAACGACGCGAATGCGACGGGTGACTGTGGGCCAGCTCCCGCCGGAGAGTCGTGGATCGACGCGTCCTTTAACTTCAATGCCGCACTCGGCCCGATTACCCAGGTCGCCCCCACGTCGGGTATCCAGGCTCCGGGAACCGCCTCCAGTAGTCAACTGGTCGTGTCGGGCAACAACGGTGCGACTAGTTTTGTGCAGTCTTCGACTGCGGTGACCGGTGTCAGCGTCTCGCCCACCGGCGTCGTGACCGGCGCCTCTACCCTGGCGGTCGGTACCTACACGATTTCGGGTACTGATTCGGACGTCTCGGGTGACTCTGGGACATGGACTTACACGCTCTACGTGGGTACGGTTCAGGCGGCGCTCTCGGTGACGAGCGTGACCGGCAAGGTCGGTACGCCACTTACCCTCGCGACGAGTGGTGGTTCTGGAACGGGAGCGGTTTCTTACACGGTGGTCAATGGCACCGCAACTGGTTGTGCCGTGAGCGGCAGTTCACTCTCGGCATCGACGGCGGGCACCTGCAGCGTAACTGCTACCAAAGCCGGAGACTCGACGTACGTTCCCGCCTCGTCAGCCGCTACCACCGTGACTTTGAGCGTCGCTAACGGCGTCGCCCACGTTGTAACGAAGAGAGCGGCCATTGCGGATAATCAGAAGGGCCTTTTGATTAGGTTCCAGTGCGGAGCAGCGGCGTGCCGCGACACCGCGACGGTTACGGCAGTCGTGACTGGTCGTTTGAAGGCCAGTAGCAGCGCACGTACTCGTGCGACCATCTTGATCGGACGAGTTGCAGTGAATCTCGCTGCGAATACGGCCAAGACGCTGAGTATCGCGATTGCTGGCGGAGCACACGTTTACTTTGTGCTGAACCCGACTCGCGGGACCGTCACCGCGACCGTGAAGGTCAGCGGTGGCTCCTCGAGCCAGTACGTCGGTCACGTATCGCTTCTCAAATAGTTTGCAGTTGCTGAACTGACAATGACCTTTTTCAAGGTCATCGTCGAACACACCCCCTTCGCGAAAGCGAAGGGGGTGTGTTCGTATCACGCCAAAGTGTTCATAAAGGGCATCGACTGATGAGCGGCTATCTGATCTTTCTTCCTCGCCGTCGAGTGAACAAGCCAGCTCGCCGCTGAAGGTCGTTGACTTGGTGCGTCAGGCCATTTGAGATTGTTCGGTCGTGCTCGCGCGGGGCACGATCACGAGAGGTATGGTCGAATGTTCTGCCAGTTCGAGGCTGGTGCTGCCGAGCAGGAGACCGGCGTGCGCTCCTTGGCCCCGGGTACCCACAACGAGGAGATCAGCACTGATCGGTGGATCGGCCATTCGCAGCATCACCGAACACGCGTCGCCGTCCTCGATTTCGAGTTGGGCGCGTGAGTGCTCGAGACCACTCTCGTCACAGAGCCTGAGCAGAGATTCCTCGAGCTCGACGGCCACGTTCTTTGCGTCAAAGCGCTCGAGCAGACCCACGGCGTGGGCGACGACGACTTGCGCGTCGCAGTGCGTCGCGAGTGTGAGGGCCCAACGCACGGCGGTCTTCGCGTCCTCGGATCCGTCAAAGCCGACGGCAATCGTGTGAATTGGTTTCATGGTGATGCTCCTCAATGACTCGTGTCGTGGGCGATGCGTAGCGCCGCTTGACGCGCGTCTCTGGTGGTTCTGACGGTGTCGGCGCCTGGGCCGCCATTCGTGGGATCTTCGGTCGTGGCTGAACTGCCCAGGAGTGCGCCGAGTGAAGCGCTCACCGACGCACGCAGGGCGGCCAAGTCGTAGCCGCCCTCGAGGAAAAGCGCGACGCGTCCAGGTCGAGGCGCGAAGCTCGCGGCGAATGTCGCCAAGCGCGCGAAGTCGCCGCTTGATAAGGCGAGGTCGGCCATGGGGTCAGCGCGGTGCGCGTCAAAGCCCGCCGAAACCAGTACCCAGGTGGGTTTGAAGTGGTCGATCACCGGAGCGGCGGTCTCCTCGAGAGCCTGGCGCATGACGTCGCCGGTGGCCCCGGGGGGCATTGGTAAGTTCACCGTCGTATCGAGGGCCTCGAGGCCGCCGACTTCGTACGGTGCGCCACTGCCGGGGAAAAGCGGCCACTGGTGGGTCGAAACGTAGAGAACGTTGGGGTCGTTCCAGAAGATTGCCTGGGTTCCGTTGCCGTGGTGCACGTCCCAATCGATGATCAAGACCCGCTCACCCAGGCTCGTGAGTTCCGCTGCGGCAACCGCGATGTTATTGAGTAGACAGAATCCCATCGCGCGATCGCGCAGCGCGTGGTGGCCCGGTGGGCGCACCGCGACGAACCCCGTTCCCTCTCCACGAATCCGCAGTTCCTTCACGACCGCCAGACCCGCACCCGCGGCGTGTTGGGCGAGGGCCCACGAGTCGTACGTGGCGTAGGTGTCCTCGTCGAGGTCGCCCCCGCCCTCAAAACAGAACGCGCCTAATTGGTCGAGGTAGGTACTCTCGTGCACGCGCGCGAGCTCGGAGCGCGACGCCGCGTACGGGGCGACGGCGAGGAGGTCGTCGCCCAGTTGTAGATCCTCGATGCCCTTCATCACCGCGGCGAGTCGCTCGGGGCGCTCAGGATGTCCGGGGTCCTCGTGGCCCGCGTCGTCGGTACCGCCGTTGATGATGAGCATTACGAAGACCCCTCGTCGCCGGGTTCCTCGGGTTCGAACAACGTCGTGCGGCGAAGGAAGTGGGCGTGACTTTGTTCCGTTGACTGTATAGGAAAGCGCAGGCTCACGATCTCGTCCTCGATGCTCGTCGTGAGCGGATAGCCCGAATCGCGAAAGACTCCGAGCATGCCGCGGTTGTCCGCCTGGGTCTCGGCGACGAAGTGCGTGATGCCGTTAGGGCGAGCGGCACGCGCGAGGTGCCAGAGCAACAAGATCCCAATGCCGTGATGCTGGAAATGGTCGGTGACGAGAAAGGCGACCTCGGCGTCGGTCGTCTTGGGAATGTGGTCGTAACGCCCGACCGCGATGAGTTCATCGCCGTCTTCGATGATGTAGGCGAAGCGGTCGACGTAGTCCACCGTCGTGAGGTGTTCGACCTCCTTGGCGGAGAGTTCTGGATGCACTGCGAAGTAGCGTCGATAAATCGAGCCCGCAGAAAGTTGGAGGTGAAAGTTCACCAGGCTCGAAGCATCCTCGGGCCGAATGGGCCGCATGTGCAACTTCACGCCCGTCACGGTCATGATGTCGCACTCGAGTTCGCCGGGGTAGGGCTTGGAAGTGGGTCCAGTCAACTCGTTCGCTACTGGCACCTCGTGGTCGTGGCTCACGGCGTCGGTCATCCTTCCCCTTCCCTGAAAAGGTGGTGCACCTTTGGGTACGAGTCGATTATGCGTCGCGAACGCACCTTTCGCCAGTGTCCTAGGTCATGGGCGCGACGGGTGGGTTTTCAGTGAGCTACGACGTGGCCCGCGTCGTCAAAGACGCCCTCGAGGGTCGGTGCGTCGGACCGCGCCTCGTACGCGGTGATCGACGCCTCGCGGCGCATCGTCAGTCCAATATCGTCCCAGCCGTTGAGGAGCCTCTCGCGGATCAAGGGATCGAGGGCGAAGGACCGTTGCCAATCCGTCTCGGGCACTTCGACGACCATCTGGTCCACGTCGATCAGTACGAGACGCGTCGAGTCTTCCTTCACGATTCGTGTGAGTTCGTCCACGTCCTCTTGGGCCAAATGGACGATGACGAGTCCTTGTTTGGAGGAGTTGTTGCGGAAAATGTCCCCAAAGGAAGGCGCGACGATCGCGGCGAAGCCGTAATCCATCAGGGCCCAGACGGCGTGCTCGCGCGACGAGCCGGTTCCGAAGCGAGGCCCGGCGACCAGGATGTTCGCACCGACGTAGCGTTGGTCGTTCAAGATGAAGCCGGGGTCGTCGCGCCATTCGCTGAAGAGGCCGCGACCGAATCCCGTGCGTTCGACTCTCTTGAGCCAGTCTGAGGGAATGATCTGGTCGGTGTCGACGTCCGAACGTTCTAAGGGGACCGCCCGGCCCTCGATCACCCGTACTGGCTTCACGCGCCCACGTCCTCGGGAGAGGCGAAGTGACCCAGGACCGCCGTTGCCGCGGCGACCACCGGCGAGACGAGATGCGTGCGCCCTCCCCGGCCTTGGCGGCCTTCGAAGTTGCGGTTCGACGTGGACGCGCTGCGTTGGCCCGCGCCCAGTTGGTCGGGGTTCATGCCCAGACACATCGAGCAACCGGGTTCGCGCCACTCGAATCCCGCGGCGAGAAAGATCTGGTCGAGCCCCTCCTCTTCGGCTTGTCGCTTGACGCGGTGTGACCCGGGCACGACGAGGGCACGAACGCCCGCCGCGACGAGGTGACCCTGCGCCACGGCCGCGGCCGCGCGCAGGTCCTCGATGCGAGAGTTCGTGCACGAGCCGATGAAGACCACGTCGACGGGTATTGACCGGATCGGTTCACCGGGCGTGAGTCCCATGTAGGCCAGTGAGCGTTCGGTCGAGTTCCTTTCGTCGGGATCCTCGAACTGGTCGGGCGAAGGTACGACGCCGTCGAGGGCCACCACCTGGGCGGGGTTCGTGCCCCAGGTGACGTAAGGAACGATCTCGCTCGCTTCGAGCACGATCTCGGCGTCAAAGACGGCGTCCTCGTCACTCGTGAAGCTACGCCAGTGCAGGGCTCGCTCGTCAAACGCGTCGCCCTCGGGCACGCTTGGGCGACCCCGTAGGTACGCAATTGTCGTATCGTCAACCGCGATGAGGCCCGCTCGCGCGCCGGCCTCGATGCTCATGTTGCACACGGTCATGCGCCCTTCCATCGACAAGTCCGTGATCGCCTCGCCGCGGTATTCAATGACGTGACCCGCGCCCCCGCCGGTACCTAAACGCCCGACAATAGCGAGCACGATGTCCTTGGCGCTCACGCCTCGCGGCGCCTTGCCATTGACGGTGACCGCCATGGTCTTGGCCTTCTGCTGGGGGAGGGTCTGGGTCGCCAGGACGTGCTCCACCTCGCTCGTGCCAATACCAAAGGCGAGCGCGCCAAAAGCCCCGTGGGTTGAGGTATGCGAGTCACCGCACACGATGGTCATGCCCGGTTGGGTGACGCCGAGCTCGGGTCCAATGATGTGGACAATGCCCTGATTTTCGTGGCCGCGAGGAAAGACGGTTATCCCGAACTCGTGGCAGTTCTCCTCGAGCGCTTCGAGTTGGCGTCGCGAGACTGGATCATTCACCGGTGTGGTGATGGGATCGGTGGGCACGTTGTGATCGGCGGTTGCGAGGGTGCGGTCGGGACGACGCACCCTTCGACCGTTCAGGCGAAGTCCATCAAAGGCCTGCGGGCTCGTCACCTCGTGGACCAAGTGAAGGTCGATGTACAAGATCGTGGCTTCGCCGTCGGGTGAGGCGACGACGTGCTGGTTCCAGATCTTCTCAAACAGTGTCTGTCCCGCCACGGCTAACGCAGCCCCAAGATCTTTACTCGCAGCACGCCCGAGGGGGCTTCGTAGTCCACTGTCTCGCCGACCCTGCGAGCCAAGAGTGCGGCGCCGAGCGGCGAAGTGGGCGAGGCGACCAAGACGTCATCGGGCCTCTCCTCGATCGAGCCGATGAAGAATTCTTGGAAGTCTGCTTCGTCGTCGCCTTCGTAGACGACCTTGACAATGGAGGCGTGCTGGACCACGTCGGCGTGGCTGTCGCGTTCGACGATCTCGTGGTTGCGAATCACGTTGTCAATCTGGCGAATACGTGACTCCATCTTGCCCTGGGCGTCCTTGGCGGCGTGGTAGTCACCGTTCTCGCTGAGGTCGCCCAGCAGGCGGGCCGATTCGATGACGCGCGCGATCTCGGTTCGGCCAACGGTGGTCAGTTCTAGGTACTCGGCCTTCAACTTGTCCAGCGTTTCCTGGGTGATGCGGTGGATTTCGGCCGCCATGGGGTTACCTCAACTAGTGGAGAAGACCTAATTCTACTGATGCATGAGTCTCCCGAGCGCCGTGAGTTTGCCTGAGTCGCGTCCGAGCGACCAAAATAGAGCGAAACGAGGAGACACGAGCAATGAACCAGCGTACCCATCGCGTGGCCGTGCTCGGCGGTGACGGCATTGGACCCGAGGTCACCGACGCCGCGCTCAAGGTCGTTCGGGCTGCCGGGGTGCTCATCGACGCCACGCCCTTCGAACTCGGTGCCGCGCGGTACTTGAAGGACGGATTCGTGTTGGACGACGCGACCCTGGAGGAACTACGAAGTTACGACGCCATTCTTCTTGGGGCGATCGGGCCCGCCATTGGCGACACGCGGATCCCGGGTGGCGTGCTCGAACGTGGGTTGTTGCTTCGTCTGCGCTTCGGCCTGGATCTCTACGTCAATTATCGTCCGTTCCGAGGGGTGGAAGGTTCGATCGCGCAGGGTTGTGAGTTCGCCATCGTGCGCGAGAACACCGAAGGTCCCTACGCGGGCGAGGGCGGCGTCTTGCGCNNCGCTCAGTCGGCCCAAACTCACGCTCGTACACAAGACGAACGTGCTCACGTTCGCGGGCGAGCTCTGGAGTCGGGTCGTGGGCGAGCTGTCCCATGAGTTCGCGAGCGTGCAGGTCGACTACAACCACGTGGACGCGGCGTGCATCTACCTGGTCGAGAGCCCCGAACGCTACGGCATCATCGTGACCGACAATCTCTTTGGTGACATCCTCTCGGACTTGGCGGGTGCGGTGACTGGTGGCATTGGCTACGCCGCCAGCGCGAATCTCAACCCCGCACGCACTGGCGCGTCACTCTTCGAGCCAGTGCACGGGGCCGCCCATGACATCGAAGGCACGGGCAGGGCCAATCCGCTCGCGGCGGTCTCCTCGGCGGTGCTGATGCTCGAGCACCTGGGCGAAGTGGACGCGGCCTCGCGCATCGCTCGCGCCGTGCAAGAATTCAAGGGAGACGTTGCCACTTTGGGTACCGCGGGGATCACGACACAACTAATGGAGAGTCTGTAAATGCCAATCACGCCCACGAAAAAGATCTGGATGGACGGAGTGCTCGTCGACTGGGACAAGGCGGTGACCCACGTGCTCACCCACACCTTGCACTACGGCACCGGGGCTTTCGAGGGGATTCGCGCGTACAAGACCGACAAAGGTCTCGCGGTCTTTCGTCTGGAGGAGCACACCAAGCGCCTGCTCAACAGTTGCAAGATTCTGATGATCGACGTGCCGTACTCGCTCGAGGAGCTCGTCGAAGCGACCAAGGAGACGGTGCGGGTGAACGACGTCCCCGAAGGCTGCTACATCAGGCCGCTCGTTTTTCTCGGTTACGGCGAGATGGGCGTCAATCCGTTGCCATCTCCAGTGAACGTGGTGATCGCGGTCTGGCCCTGGGGCGCGTACCTCGGTGACGACGGAGCGAAGAACGGCGTGCGAATGAAGATCTCCTCGTGGGTTCGCCACGCGCCCAACGCCATGCCTACTGCGTCAAAGACCGTGGGCGGATACGTGAACTCTGGACTCGCCAAGGTTGAGGCGATCAAGGCGGGTTACGACGAGGCGATCATGCTCGGGGCCGACGGACGAGTCTCGGAGTGCACCGGTGAGAACTTGTTCATCGTGCGCGATGGCTACCTCGTGAGTCCACCGCCCTCTGAAGCGGGTGCGCTGCGTGGGGTCACCCTGTCGAGCATTCACCGAATCGCGAACGACCTTGGTTATCAGGTCCATTTCGAGGCGATGCGCCGTGACGATCTGTACCTCGCTGATGAGGCTTTCCTGACCGGTACCGCCGCCGAGGTGGTGCCGATCGCCTCCGTCGATGACCGTCTCGTGGGCAGCGGTACGCCAGGTCCGATCACGTTGCAGATCCAGCGTGTCTATAACCAGGCCGTGCGTGGCGAACTAACCGAGTATGAGAGTTGGCTCGCTCGGGTCTAGTCTTCGTTGGGCGGTAGTGTCGAAACGTGACCCAGCCAACGTTTGCCCCCGTTCCGCTCGCCGGTGAAGTCCGCGCGACCATCTCCACCGCCCCCGCCGAGCTTGCGCGCACCCCGAAAGCGGGCCTGCAGCGTTCACCCGCTCCGCCGAGCGGACCCGGGTTCGGCACGCCCGCGCCCGGCGAGGGTTACGCGCTGACCATTGCCCATCACGTGCTCTCGACGTTCAGCTTCGAGAACGAGCACGACCGCGACGACGTCGAACTCGCCATCGGGCTGGTAGCCGCCAAGCGCGCGAGCCTGGTTGGCCGCGGTCCAATTCCTGGCGACGTGCACGTGGCCTTGCACCACTTCGGCATCGAGGGCACCGTCGTGACCCACGCCCAATGTGTGGTCTTCTCGGGCGTGGCGCACAGTTACGTCGCCCAGCGACGATTCGTCGACGCGGTCGCGGCTGGTGAACTCGTGCCCGGCCACGCGTCTCATTAGCCCCCACGACTGAAAAGAGCAGTATGAGTTTCGACCTGACCAGTGAGCAACGTGCCTTTCGTGACGTCATGCACAACTTCGTCGATGAGCGGATCGCGCCCAACGCGGCGCGTTACGACCGTGACCAGGTCTATCCTCAGGACAGTTTCAACGCGTGCGTCGAGATGGAGTTGCCCTCATTGGGCGTGCCCGAGGCCTACGGCGGGGCCGGCGCGGACATGGTCACCCAGGCGATCATGGCCGAAGAGCTCGCGCGCGGGTGCGCGTCAACGTCGGTGACCTTGCTCATCTCCAAGCTCGGGATGTTGCCGATCATGAACTTCGCCTCCGAGGAGATAAAGCATCAGTACTTGCCGCGCATAGCGAATGGAGAAATCCAGGCGAGTTACTGCCTCTCCGAGGCCGACGCCGGATCGGACGTGGCGGCGATGCGCTGTCGGGCGGTGCGTGACGGTGACGACTACATCCTGAACGGCTCGAAATACTGGATCACCAACGTCGGGGTGTCAGAGACTTACACGGTCTTTGCGAGCACGAATCAAGAGGCGCGAAGCCACGGCATCACGTGCTTCTTGGTGGAGAAGGACTGGGGTGTCCAATTCCCCAAGCACGAGGACAAACTCGGCCTACGCGCCTCGCCCACTGGCGAAGTGGTCTTTAACGACGTGCGCGTGCCCGCGAGCCACCGTATCGGGGCCGAAGGTGAAGGTTTCAAGATCGCGATGCACACTTTGGATCGTTCGCGGCCGACCATCGGAGCCCAGGCGGTGGGGATCGCTCAGGCGTCCATTGACTACGCGGCCCAGTACATGAAGGGGCGTAAAGCCTTCGGCGCTCCGATCGCCGATCTCCAGGGACTGCGCTTCATGCTCGCCGACATGGCGATTCGCACCGAGGCGGCTCGCGCACTGGTCTATCGCGCGTGCGCGACCATTGACGCCGGTGATCCCGAGAACCAGTTGACCTACCTAGGTGCCGCGGCCAAGTCCTTCGCCTCAGATACCGCCATGAGCGTGTCGACCGACGCCGTCCAGCTCCTTGGTGGTTACGGATTCACCAAGGAGTTTCCGGTCGAGCGCTTCATGCGCGACGCCAAGATCACCCAGATCTACGAAGGGACCAACCAAGTCCAGCGTGTCGTCATCTCCAAGTACCTGTTGAAGTAGGAAGTGATGCCCTTGACCACAACTAACGCGAGCGAGGTCATGCGTCGCGCGCTGCTACGTATTGACGAAGGCGTCATACTCGGCACACTCGATCAATTGAATTTCAAGTCAACCGCCAAAGTGAGCGCGGTGGTGGGAATGCCGCTGCGATCGCTGCAGCAAAAGCGCGACGTCGTCAATTTCGCCGCGAGTGCACCCATCGCTGCGGTGCGGGCCATGCTCGAAGTCCTTGCCGTCGATCCCTTGGAGAAGGTCATCGAAGAACTAGGTGAGCACGCGGAGTCGCCGAACTTCGAGCAGTTGAGTGGGGCGATCGATCGCGTCCTCGAGAACGGGACGAGCGACGACCAGGTCGTGGCAGTCCTCGCCTTCGCGGTGGGTGAGGATTTCCCCGCCGCGGCTCAGTGCCGGCGAATGCTTGACGAGCGCAGTCAATTCAATCTTCCCCCATTGCCCGAAGTCACGTCGAGTGCCACGCTGCTCGTGCCCAAGGAAGTTGACGACGAGGTTCGAGAGCAGCGCCGGCGCCGTCGTGAAGAAGAAAAACTGAAGAAGAAGAGTCAGGCGTTGGCACGACCCGGGCGGCCCACGAAGTCCAAGCGCCCGGATAAGCCACCAAGGGCGACCTCGTCACAGGTTGGTCCTCCTTCAGTCGTTCCCGAGATCATGCGTCGCCGTTTCATCTTCAACCCGGGCGAACTCGAGAACTTCGATCCCGCACACGCCCTCGTGGGTTCGGTCGTGCTCGCTGACGTTCCCTTTGACGCGGTGGACCCGCTCATTCCCGAACAGCGCTCGAAGATCAGGCCGGTGTTGGTGGTCGCCGCATCACACACGTCCCTGCTCGTGCTTGGTATCTACTCGAACCATTCATCCTCGAGGGTCCTCTTCCAGCCCTGGCGTCGTCTCGGACTCGCGCACGTCTCGTTCATCGCGACCGATCGGATAAGTGTGCCCACGTCGCCCGAAGACGTGGAGCGAATCGGGCGTCTGAGTGATGATGAATGGAACTTACTCTTTTAGTCGTGGCGAACGTTCTATCGAGATGGGGCGGCCGCCACTGGCAGAAAGTACTCGCGCCGGGCGTCTGAACCTCGGCTCGGGTCACTACGGGGCACCGATTGGTGCGTCGCTAGAAGGAGAATCCTCCGGTGGCGAAGAGCGCAATAGACGCCAAAGCCATTACCGCAAAGGCGAGACCACCGATGATATTGGCCAGCCGACCATTTGCATATTTACCCATCAAGTGTCGGTTATTGGACACGATGAGGACCACGGCGAGCAAGGGGGCAGCGATGACGCCGTTGATGACCGCCACGAAGACCAGGAGCTTGATTGGATTGATGGATAACAGACTGAGGGCGGTTCCGCCGATGGTGCCGACTCCCACCAGCGCGTAGAAGAGGGGGGCCTTACGAATCGAAAGCGAAAATCCCCATTTCTTCTTCAGGAGTCCCGAGAGTCCCACGGACCCCGAAGCGGCGAGCACTGGGACCGCCAGTAGACCACTGCCTATGAAGCCCAGAGCAAAGATCGCGCTGGCGAAGCGACCCGCGAGCGGCTTGAGTGAGTTGGCCGCTTGGGCGGCGCTTTGAATGTTGTCGAAGTGGTGCACGTGAAGGGTCTCCGCGGTCGCCGCGATGATCGCGAACATGACGATGTTCGAAAAAGCCATGCCGGAAAAGACGTCGACTCGGCTGAGACGTTGCTTGAGCGCTGCGTGCGAGTGACTGCGCTGTCGCAGGGGGGATGCAATCAATCCGCCTTCGGGCTCCAGGCGCATCTCTTCTAGACGGTCGGCGCTTTGCCAGAAGAACAAGTAAGGAGAGATCGTCGTGCCGAGCACCGCGACCAGTAGTGAGATGTAGGTTCGATTGAACTGCACGTGGGGGACGAACGTGTAGTCAAGAATTCGTCCCCACTGCTTGGTCACCATGATGGCGACGACGACGTAGACCAAGAGGGCCGCGGCCAAGATCTTGAAGATTATGTTTATTCGAGCGGAACTACCCTTCACCATGATCAGCGTGATGATTCCGCCGGCCAGGAGAGCCCACAACCAGGTTGGTCCCGCTCTCAGTAGGTTCATGCCCGATCCAATAGCGACCAGGTCTGCCGCGATGTTCAGCGTGTTCGCGATGATCAAGATCACGAGGAGAACTCCGATTATGGCGCGGCCCACTCGACCAAAGTGTTTGGTGGCAAGTTCTCCCAGGCCGCTTCCGGTCGCCAAAGCTGTCCGATCGCAAATCTCCTGGACGCCCATCATCAGCGGAAGCGTCAACACGACCGTCCACAGGAACGTCGGTCCGTACTTTGCCCCGACCTGGGCGTACGTGGCAACCCCCGAAGGGTCATCGTCCGACGCCCCCGTGATCAGACCGGGGCCCGCGGCGCCCAGGTACTTGAGGCACTTCGCCTTGAACTTCGCCCAGCGTCGAGCGGAATGGTGTTTGGCTTCTGCGCCGTCGGCTTTGGGCGTCACGGGCTAGATCTCACAAGTGAAAATGTATCGTTCGAAGTAGGAAGTTGCAGGGACTCCCAAAACTGTCTCGACATCGCGATCGCAGTTGAGACCGCCAAGTCCTTGAAGTTTAATTGTGTCGACCGCTAGAAGAGGCACGAGCAACATTGCCCCGCGTCGCTAAACGCAGGGACCCGAACCTCACTCCACTGGTGGCCAATCACGAACTATTTCTTGATGGCGTCCTTTACGTGCTCGCCAGCCTGCTTCAGATGACCCATTGCCTTGTCTTTGCGCCCCTTGGCTTCGAGTGATTTGTCACCAACGGCGCCGCCCACTTTCTGTTCAACCTTGCCCACGGCGATTTGGGCGGCGTTCTTGGCCTTCGTTTTCTTGCTCATAGCGTGATCTTTTCTCTAGTGGTGAGAGGAATTTCTCTCGTGCTGCCTTCTTGGTGTACTGCGATACATGGACTTTCTTTGGGGCCGTCGTTGATGAACCGGTTTTCTCGCTAGCGCACGATTAAGAAAACGATGATGACCACGAGTATGACGATTACGGTTCCGGATTTTATGAACATGGTGAGTCCTTTCTCGTCTTCGACGCTGTGGTGACGAAATCACTGGCTGGGCTAATCAAGATTCTCGATTCCACCCGCACTTTGTTCTTGTCGGGCGTCGACAGAGAAACTGGGGCGCGCTCGATACGTGCAGGCTTCTCGCGTCTCGTGCGCGAAAGTCGAAGCACCACTTTGGTTTGAGAATTCCTCGGCGTCCATTGGAACGCGGGTTCCCCAGGTCGGGCGGTGGAATCAATACAACGCGACACGAATGTTCGTCGCTTGTGTGCTTGAACGAATAACTCACTATCGAGTCCCATGGCGCCTTCCGCATGCTTCCCTGACCGAAGGTCAGGTGTGATGGAAGCGGGTTCTAGACGTCCTCAGTTTGAGTGTACCAGCAAACCCTTTAAGACAATGGGTGACCTAAGTGTTACCGGATCGGTTGAGCAACCCTCTTGCGAAAAAGAGGACGCCCGCGAAGGCGAGTACTAGTCCGGCGATTTGCACACCAACGGATCCGCTGTGTGACTCTTGACCGAGTAGCCAGTGCTCGTCGTACGCGCGCACGAGTCCCCAGACGATCATGGCAACTGCACTGGTGGCCCCCGCGAACCTGGTCGTCCAGCTTCGCTCCAGCACAAGAAGCGAGCACCATAAGAGCCCGTCTTCTGCTCCTTGGATGAGTGGAACCGGCACGCGCTTGCCGACCTGGCCCGCGTAGTGGATACCGAACCACTGGTGGGTCAGGTGACCACCTCCGTCGACCATGAACTGGGGCCCGAGCACGCGCCCGAGTGCCCACCCGGCGACGAGCGCGGGGATCAGCGCGTCAGCGAAGCGGGCGAAGGAACTCCCGGGCCACCAGCGTCGCTGCAGGAAGATCCCTAGGGGCAGCGCGAGCGCGATGCCACCGAAACTCGCGAGACCACCTTGCCAGACGGCGATCCAACGTCCAGGGTGGCCCGAGTAATAGGACCAGTTCGTGGCGATGTTGGCGAGGCGCGCGCCGATCAGTCCGCTTACGACCAGAGCTAGCGCGTAGGAAAAGAAACGTTCGAGCCCAAAGCCCGCGCGCGCGAGACGCCGACGCGAGTAGAGGTAACAGATATAGGCCGCGATCGCTAGACCGAAGCCGTAGGTGTGAAAGTCGAGTGAGCCGAGGTGAAACGAAGTTGGAACGCCCGACACGTCTAGGCCCGAGGGCGACCAAGACCAACGAAGCCGTACCCGAGGCGTATGGGCGTTATGTGCACGCGCGTGCCGGTCTCCTCTGCTTCGATCATGTCGCCGTGACCCACGTACATCGCGACGTGCTCATCGCCGTTGTAACCGTAGAACAGCAAGTCGCCGGGTTCGATGTCATAGAGCGGTACCCGTTCGGTGTCCTCGTACTGAGCGCCGGAGTAGTGCGGGAAGTCGATGCCAGCGGCCTCGTAGGCGAGCATGATGAGCCCCGAGCAGTCAACGCAGCGACGTGACGAACCGCCCCAGCAGTACCAGGTCCCGATATAGGACATGGCCGCGCGTATGGCGATGTTGGCGCGCGAATCGGGCGGGGGAGCAGGGAAGCCGGCGGAAGGTTTAGCGTTTTTGAGCGCCCCGCTGGACTTGGCGGCCGCGGCAGCGGCGGCGTCGGCGACGTAAACCGCGATCTGTCCCTTCACCTGGTTAAGGGTCGACTGCAGAGACGCCTGGAGGACCTTGGCGGTGTGAAAGGCCGAAGCGGCAACGTGGGTGGCGGCGCGGGCTTGGGCGTCTTCGGAGTTCAGGATGCTTCGTTCCTGGGTCAGTTCGATCCGGTAGTTCTTCAAGCTCGCAATCGTCGAACTGACGTTGCCTTCGGCGATCTTGTTATAGACGTCGGTGGCGCCGATGTTGGAGGCGTTAGAGGAGAAGAGTGGATTGTTGCTCGCCGCGGCGCCGTTGGTGACGTAGGCGAAGATGGCGTCGGCGCGCAACTGGGTTGTTCCGTTCGTGACCTTGTTCTTGATGGCGGCCACGGTCTCTTTGGTGTGGGAGATCTGGTTATTGAAGTTCTTGAGCTTGATCTGGGCTTCGTCGTAGCGTTGGCCGAGTCGTTCCACCCTGGCGTTGATGTTCTGGATCTGGTCGTAGAGCGCCGTGGCCTTAGCTCGATCGGTGCTCACGCCAGAGGCGCCCGCGGGACGTGGCAAAACAGCCACAGTGCTCGAACACACTGCGACGACAGCCAGAGCGGACTTTATCCACCGGGACCGCTGAAGTCCCCTAGTTGGCCGTAGCGTCGAAAAGCGCNNCGCGAGAATAGGCTCGGGCGCATGTCCGAACGTTCTCGTCCCCTACCTCGCCGCTCGTGTCTCTCGACCCCGGGATCCTCAGACCGTTTTCTCGCCAAAGCCCCCACGTCGAAGGCTGACATGAGTTTTCTCGACCTCGAGGACTCGGTGGCGCCCAACGAGAAGGTCGCCGCCCGGATAAAAGTCGTCAACGCCATCCGCAACCTCAACTGGGACGACCGGGTGCTCTGTGTGCGGGTGAATGCCTGGGATACGCCTTGGACCTACGAGGACGTCATTGAGGTGGTGGGCCACGCGGGGAGTCGACTCGACGAGATCATGATGCCCAAAGTGCGTCGAGCCTCGGACGTGGTGGCGATGGACCTGCTGCTCAGCCAAGTGGAGAAGAACGCCGGGTTACCGGTCGGTCACATCGGCATTGAAGCACAGATCGAGACCGCAGAAGGCTTGATCAACGTCGAGGAGATCTGCGCCGCGTCGCCGCGACTCGAGACCATCGTCTTTGGACCAGCGGACTTCGCCGCGTCCATTGGCATGCCGGTTACAACGATCGACGAGCACATTCACGATGGTCCGTCTAACCCCTTTAGTTACGTGTTCGCGAAGATCCTCATGGCCGGACGGGCGAACGGCTTGCACGTCATTGACGGGCCGTTCCTCAAGGTACGTGACCTCGACGCATTACGTTTCGCCGCCACGATCTCGTTCTCCTACGGTTTCGACGGCAAGTGGGCGTTGACGCCCGATCAGGCGTTAATTCTTAACGAAGTTTATTCACCAAGTCAGGAATTGTTCGACAAGTCCTTTGACATACTCGACGCCTATCGAGTGGCGACCGAACACGAGCACACCGGCGCGCTGATGTTTGGCGACGAAATGATCGACGAGGCTTCGGCCAAGATTGCGAACTCGTTCGTCGCTCGCGGTGAGCGTTCGGGGATGAAGCGCACCAAGGAATAGTCCAGGAAAATTCTGCCTTAATAGGAATGACTCCTACTAAGGTGGCACCTATGACCACCCTGATTGGTCCTCAGGACAACCTGCGTCATCGAGTTCGTTCATCATTCGCGCCGAGCGAATGGCGGAAGCTCTACGGCATGTTCGGCTTCATCGTCGCGCTGCACGTGGTCGGATTCACTCTGCTCATCATCGCTTCGAGCGAACGTTACGGCGTTGGAAGCGGCAAGATGCTCGGCGTAGGAACTGGTGTGCTTGCTTATACGTTGGGCATGCGGCATGCGTTTGACGCCGATCACATCGCCGCCATCGATAACACGACGCGAAAGTTGATGTCCGAAGGAAAGCGTCCGATGTCCGTCGGGTTCTTCTTTTCCCTGGGTCACTCGACCGTGGTCTTTGCGTTGACCGTCCTGCTGGGTCTTGGTGCGCGCGCCCTCGGTTCGCAGGTCGCAAATTCTAAATCAGGACTGCACCATTACGGCGGACTTATCGGGACGATTGTGTCCGGTGGCTTCCTCTACATCATCGCGACACTCAACGCGATAATTCTCTTTGGCATTCTGCGGCTCTTCGTTCAAATGCGCGAAGGCCGATTTGACGACTCCGAACTCGAGAAGCACCTCAACGCGCGCGGCTTTATGATGCGATTCTTCGGTCCTCTCGCTCGCTCGGTGGACACCTCATGGAAGATGTACCCCATCGGCGTGCTCTTCGGCCTTGGCTTTGACACTGCCACTGAGATTGCGTTCCTCGTACTTGCGGGAACGTCGGTCGCCGCCGGGCTGCCGTTCTGGGCCATCCTGTCACTGCCGCTCTTGTTTGCGGCCGGTATGTGCTTGCTCGATACAATCGATGGTTCCTTTATGAACTTCGCGTACGGATGGGCTTTCTCCAAGCCGGTTCGAAAGGTGTATTACAACATCGCTATCACCGGTCTTAGTGTTTTCGTCGCCTTCTACATCGGTACGCTCGAATTGATGCAGGTGTTGGCCGGAGAATTGAACCTGAAAGGTGGACTGTGGTCATACGCCGCCGCCTTTAACATCAACAAGGCGGGCTTTGTCATCGTTGGCATCTTCGTTGCCGTCTGGAGTTTCGCCCTTCTCTTTTGGCGATACGGTCGAGTCGAACAACGTTGGGAAGAAGCTGCGTTTAAGGCCCAGGTCGCGAGGGGCGAGCGGCCGAACTTGCATTCGGCGGGCATCGAACTAGGTGCGGTGCACGCGCCCTTTACTATTGACGAGGAATGAACTCAGCCAACCTGGTCCAGTAGCCGACGCGCGACGACCTTGAGGCAGAGTGTCTCGTCGGCGCCTTCAAAGATCGATAACACCCGAGCATCCACGAAGTAACGACTTACCGCGTACTCCTCGGCGTAACCCATGCCGCCGTGGATTTGCATTGCTTCTCGGGTCACCCATTCAGCGGCGCGACACACGTAGGCCTTGGCCATGGAGGCTTCCATCGCGCCTTCACCGTTACCCATGAGGCGCGCCACCTGCAGAGAGAATTGCCGTGAACACTGGATGATCGCGGCCATGGTCGCGAGCTTGACCCTGGTGAGTTCGTAGTTGATGATCGGCTCACCGAAGACGACTCGGTGACGCGCGTACTCGAGGGCGGCCTCGTAGGCGGCTTGCATGACCCCCACCGCGCGCGCCGCGGTCTGGATCCGGCCGTTTTCGAAGCCAGCCATCTGTAGGTAGAAACCCTTTCCGAGACCCTCGTCGCCTCCGACCAGGTTCGCGTCGGCAACGAACCAGTTGTCGAAGCTGAGTTCGTAGGAGTGCATGCCCCGGTAGCCAATCGTGTCGATGGGGCGCCCTTCGAGACGCCCGTTCGCGTCGTTTCGACCTTCGTCACCGGCGACTTGGGTGAAGAGAAAACCGTGGCTGTCGCCCCGAGGCTTCTCCACGAGGAACAGCGAAAGACCGCGGTGCGCTTTGGCCCGGTCTGGATCAGTCCTCGCGAGCAACATCAGGACGTCGGCGCGCGCGGCGAACGTGCACCACGTCTTGGTACCGTTAATCAACCAGCCTCCTTCGGTCTTGGTGGCGGTGGTGTTAAGACCTGCGACGTCGCTGCCGAAGTCGGGTTCGGTCACGGCGACCGCGGCGAGGACCTCGGCCGAAGCAAGACGTGGCAGCCAGAACTTCTTTTGTTCAGGCGTGCCGCCGCGCACGAGGGCGCGAGTCAGTATCTCGGGACGCGTGATCAGAGATCCGCCGATGCCGAGACTTCCCCAGGAGAGTTCTTCGGTCGCGATCACCATGCCCAGATACTCCGATTCGCCTCCGGTGGCAAAGCCGCCGAATTCCTCGGGTACCGAGAGGCCGAATCCTCCAAGCTCGCTCAAGCCGGTGATTATGGATTCAGGGATGTCGTCGTTCGTGCGATGAATGTGTTCGGCGTGGGGGCGTACTTGCTCTTCGGCGAAACGATGGAACATGTCCGCCACCATCTGAAAGTCTTGGTCCAGGTGGCGGTCCCCAGGGGACTCGGCGAGTGTCGCGAGGAATTTTGGATCCCGGTACGTCGCAACGAATTGAGCGAAAGGCTCGTACCAGTCGCTCGCCGCGCCCCAGAGCGACTCGCGGCCGAGCACTCGTTGGGCGAGGTCGCTCAGGGCGAGCGCAAGAAATGTGAGCGTGAGGTCGGCCTCGGTGTCCCCGAAGGCGGCGTAGGCGAGGCACGCCCGCGCGATCGCGAGCGCGCTCGAAGCGTGGGCGATGTCGTAGGCGAGGGTCTCGTTCTTGTCGACACCACCGTGCCCCGCGAGTTCCTTTACGGCCGCGCCAATGACGAGCTGGGCTTCTTCAAGGAGTGCGGACGCGGCGTGGAGGTCTCTGTTGGGTGTTGACATGATTGAAATTTACCGGTTCTTGGGGCTCGACGTTGGCGACGTAGGCTGAGCGCATGAACGTGACCATGCTCATCGCGGACTCGGCCCAGGTGGCTGACGGAAAGTTGTACATCCTCGGTGGTGGATGGTCGGTTACCGGACCCGAGCCGGTCCCCTCAGCGGTCGCGATCAAGGTGGCGGTTGACTGGCACGAATTCAACTCGCCTCATCACTGGGAGCTCATCCTCGAAGACGCCGACGGCAAACTCGTTCAGTTCGAGACGCCCGAGGGGACCCAGACCATTGAAGTTCGTGGAGATTTCTCGACGACGACTCCCGACGACGTGCCACAGGGAACGCCCGTCGACGTACCGATCGCGGTCAATTTTGGACCGATTCCCTTGGCGCCGGCGTCACGCTTTACCTGGCGACTCGTCATCGACGGCGAATCATTACCCGGGGCTTCGGTCTCGTTCACCACGCGTCCGCGCGTCGAGGCACCCGTCATCGACGAGGCCTAGAACGGCTGGAAGGACCACGACCATGACAACTTTTGATCGACCCTTCGGCCGTCACTTCGAAGACTTCGAGGTAGGTGATGTCTATAAGCACTGGCCCGGCAAGACCATCACCGAGGCCGATGACCATCTCTTCTGCATGATCACCATGAACCATCATCCCTTGCACACCAACGCCTGGTTCGCCGAACACGAGAGCGTCCAGAAAAGGAACGTCGTAGTGGGGAACCTCGTCTACTCACTGGTGCTCGGGATGAGCGTGCCCGACGTGTCGGGCTCGGCGATCGCGAACCTCGAGGTCGAGACCTTGATCCACCGACACCCGACGTATCACGGTGACACGATCTACGCCGAGACCCGCGTGCTTGAGAAGACTCCCTCGAGTTCGAAGAACGATCGCGGTGTCGTGCTCGTCGAGACCAAGGGGTTCAACCAAGACGGTCTGGAAGTTTGCTACTTCCGGCGAAAGGTGATGGTCTGGAAACGCGACGCCGCTCCACAACGTCAACGCCCGTACGGTGACGACGTCTGGGAGTGAGGACCTTGCGAGGTTCTCGCGCGCTCTTGGCCGTCAAGCATCTCTACTAGGTCGTTCCCTTCCCTGGATTGGCATCGAGGACCCCTGGGCGGTGCTCGTGAGTGAAGTCATGCTCCAACAGACCCAGGTCGCTCGAGTACTCGAACCATGGCGTCGTTTCCTCGACGCCTTTCCCAACGCCACCGCGTGCGCGGACGCGCCGCTTTCGAGCACGTTGCGTCTGTGGGAGGGACTTGGCTATCACCGTCGGGCGCGGGCCCTGCACCGCGCGGCGTGCGTACTGCGAGACGACTACGGCGGCGCGGTGCCCGAGGACGTCGTCGCTCTTCGCACTTTGCCGGGCGTGGGCGAGTACACCGCACACGCCGTGGCGTCATTCGCCTTTGGCCAGCGCGTCGCGGTGCTCGACACCAACGTAGGTCGTGTACTCGCGCGCGCCGTCGCGAATCGTACGTTGGGCGCGCGCGAGGCCTGTGATCTGGCGTATGAACTTCTGCCCGCGAGCAACGTGGCGTCGCACAACCAGGCTCTGCTCGACCTGGGAGCACAGTACTGCCGTTCCAAGCCGCGTTGTACCTCGTGCCCGCTCGCGCGGTCGTGCCGCTGGAACCTCGAGGGAGGCCCCGACCCCGCGCCGCTCAGCGCCGCGGTCTCGCGCCGTCAATCGGCGTTTGAGGGCTCGGACCGCCAAGTGCGAGGCCGGGTCCTGGGGTTACTTCGCCGCGGAGACGCCTCGCTAAGCGCGGTCGGCGCGCACGTGGCAACGACGGACCCCGCGCGCCTCGAGCGGATCATCGCGGATTTGGTGGCCGACGGTTTGGTGGAGCGTGCTGGTCGACGGCTCCGACTCGCTGGTTCCTAGGAGTCGAGGAACGACGCGATGGCCTGGTGCACGGCGTCGGGTTGTTCGAGATGTACGAAGTGACCCGCGTTCGAGACGAGTTCGAATCTCGAGTGGGGAGCGAGCGATTCGAGCACACCGACCAGACCAGACGAGAGGAAGCAACCGTCGTCGGTGCCGTGTACGTACAGAGTGGGGACACTTGAAGTACGGTCCAATGGCGCACGAGCTCCACGAGGGGCAAACTGTGCGCGGTAGTACTCGAGGGCCGCATGGAGGTTCTCGGATTGACCGAGGGCTTCGCGCAAGGCCCCGAGTTCGTTCGAGGGATCGTAGTTTGGGGACCAGGCTCGCCAGAGTTCGCGTAGGAAGGCCAAGTCATCGTGCGCGACCAACGGTTCGGCGAGAGCACTCTGGAAAAAGAACATGTACCAACCGGCGTGAAGTTGTGAGTAATTCCTGAAGGAGTGGGCCAAGACCGCCGGCGGCGGCACCGACATTGTGACCGCCCGGTGCCAGCGCGACGCCTCGGCACTGGTCGCGACGTACGTCGCGGCGGCGCCCCAGTCATGACCGATGATCATGGCGCGTTCGTCGCCCCCCAGCAGCTCGTGAAGTCGATTTGCGTCACCGGCGAGCGTGCTCAACTGGTAGTCGTCCGAAGAGGAAAGTGAGGAAGGGGCGTAACCTCGCATCGCCGGGGTCACGACCCGGTAACCCTTCTCGGCGAGGAAAGGCGCCAAGTGTCGAAAGGTGTGAGGGGTGTCGGGAAAGCCGTGCAGACACAGGGCGAGCGGTCCGTTCGAGGCTCCGAATTCGTCGTAGGCGAGAGTGACGTCGCCGAGATCGGCGTGGTGGGCGTGCGTCGGCATCTCGGTATTCAACCACGCCGGTAAGGTGCGCACTGTGACATCGCTCGACATCGCCCGCTACAAGGAAGTCGTGGGCCACTACGTGACAGGCGTGGTGGTGATCGGTGCCCAGACCGGTGATGGTCCCGTGGGCTTCACCTGTCAAACCTTCGGCTCGTTATCGCTTGACCCTATGCTCGTGTCCTTCGCCGCGAGGTCCGAGAGTTGGTCCTGGCCGCGCGTGAGAACCGTCGAGACCGTGGGCATCAGCATCCTTTCCTCAGAACAAGAAGCACTGGCCCGTGTCTTTGGGACCTCGGGCATCGACAAGTTCGAGGACGTGGACTGGTCCCCGGGGCCCAGCGGGTCGCCCCTGCTCAAGGGTGCTCTCGCGCACCTCGAGGGTACCGTCGTGGCTGTTTCGACTCATGGCGACCACGACATCGTCGTGGTTGGCGTCGAGTACGCCATCTCACATCCCGGTACACCACTGATCTATTACCGGGGTGGATTCGGTTTCCTCGATTAGTTCGGCGGGTTTCACTACGATTCGAGGCGTGACCAGGTTGGCTCGTACTGGCGGCGCTGGAACGCTGCGTTCGTGATTACCGCGCTCAAGGTCGCCCTGGTGGTGATCCTGGCCCTGCTGCTCGTTGTCGTTGCCCTGCGCATGCGCAAACTACGCCGTGACGAGATGCGTGCTCTCGAGAAGAGAACCGACCCCCGCCTCGTGGTACCGCCCCCGTCGCCCTACCAGCCCTCGCGAGGGTTCCGTCTTCTCGACGGAACCGAAGCGCCGAGTACGCCGCGCACGCCGATGCGACCTCGTCTCGAGCCGGATCGCGAGTACGTCTTCAGCGATTTTCATCCCGCGCGCGTGGACGTGAATCCCCTGCAGCCCGCGCGCCATAACGAGGACTGGGCACTCTCACGTTCGGCGAATCGTTCGAGCATGTCACTTCGTGGTATCCGGCTGCTGGTTGTCGTCATCGTGGTCGTGCTGTTGCTCGGGGTCATTGGATACTTCGCCCGTGACCGCGTAGATCGCGGACCTTCGACAACGACGACTCATGTAACCACAACGACGCACCATTCGACGACGACCACGAGGCCGACCTCGACGACGACGGCGGGTTAGTTCGTGATCTGGTCGACGATGAACGCGAGGACCTGGGCCTCGTCGCGCCAAGCGTCGTAGCGGCCCGAAGGTCCGCCGTGGCCGGCGCCCAACTCGGTCTTGAGATAGGCGACGTTGGCTGGATTGACGTCGCGAAGTTTGAGAACCCACTTGGCCGGTTCCCAAAATCCAACGCGCGAATCGTTCAGTCCGCCGGCAGCGAAAAGATGGGGATAGGTACGCACCGAGCCGTCGTCGTTCGTGGCACGTACGTTGTCGTACGGAGAGTACGACTTCATTGTCCGGTACGCGCTCGAACTCGCTTCGGGATTGCCCCACTCTTCCCACTCGCCAATGGTGAGTGGCAGCGTCTCGTCGAGCATTGTCGTCAGCGCGTCGACGAAGGGCACCTCGGCGACGACGCATCGGAAAAGGTCGGGCGCGAGGTTCATCGCTGCGCCCATGAGCAGCCCCCCCGCTGAACCGCCTCGCGCCGCGAGGTGCTCGGGCGTGGTCCACCCTCGCGCAACCAGTTCGCGCGCGACTCGAACGAAGTCGCTGAACGTCGTGGGCTTTTGGGCGAGCTTTCCCATCTCGTACCAAGACCGTCCCATCTCGCCACCGCCGCGAACGTGCGCAATAGCAAAGATCACGCCGCGATCGAGGAGAGACAGCCGTAGCGAAGAGAACGCCGGATCGATTGAAATCTCGTAGCTCCCGTAGCCGTAGAGCAGCAGCGGCGCGGGGGCTTTGGCTCGCAGCTCGCCGTGCTCGTCAAGTTCCACGAGGTCGCGCGAAGCGACGAGCGAGACGGGAACCTTCACGCCATCACTCGCGATCACCCAGAGTCGTCCGGTGACGTAATGGGACTGGTCGTAGCCGCCGAGCACTTGTTGCTGCTTGCGAACGAGGACCTCGCCACTGGCGACGACGACGTCGGCGACGAGGCGGGGGGTCACCAGCGAGGTGATCAGGACCCGGATTTGCGCGGTGTCGTACGTCGCGTTGGCCGAAAGTGCGACCGTGCTGGGACTGGCGTCGCCTTCGACGAGGTACGAACGCGCGAGGAGGTTCGTTCCGAAGGGATCGTCGCCCTCGAGAATCGGCACGAGACGAACCGCACTGCAGCCTTCGTGGCGTTCGCTAAGCGCAAGGAAGGATTTGAACGCGTCCACGCCGTCTAGACGGTTGCCGGGTCGCTCGCCTACGAGTTCAGTCCACGGCTCGTCGTGCGTGCGGCGAGCCAGCAGTCGAAAATCGGTCGCGTCCTCGTTGGTCACCTTGAGCCACCATGCGGTGGCGGAAGCGTCGATGAAATGCTCGACGCCGTATTCAATCCCTTGTCGCCGTGCTTCGAGGAGCGTGAATTCATCGGTGGGACGGGCGGCGTCGATGAAATGGAGCTCGGTCGTGGACGACGAACCTACGTGGATCACGATGACTGCTTCATCGCGACTGCGTCCGACTGAGACGTTGAACTGGGCGTCGTCTTCTTGGTATACCAGCACGTCGGCACTCGAGGGCGTCCCGAGCTCGTGGCGCCAGAGTTGCCAGGGGCGCATGGCGTTGTCCACCCTCGTGTAGAAGAAGTGGCGGCTGTCGCTGGCCCAGGCGAAACCGTAGTACACGTCATCGAGCTCATCTGAGATTGGCGTTTGTCCGGCGAGGGGGCGCACGGTCACGTGGTGGCGCTCGTTTCCCTCGAAGTCAGTCCCGACCGCGACCCACTGGTCGTCGGGACTCACCATGAGTACGCCCACCGAGAGGAAGTCGTGACCTTCGGCCTCGACGTTCTCGTCCAGGATGATCTGTTCGTCGGGCAGCGTCGAGTTCGCGTCGATGACCGGCGGCGTGAAGTCTCCGGGTGCGCTGGCGACACGACAGCTGATGGCGTAGTCCAGACCTTCGCGGGTGCGCTCGAAGTACCACCACGCACCGCGCAGCACGGGTACCGAGATATCTGTCTCTTCTATGCGCTTTTTGATCTCCTCGAAGAGTTCGTTCTCGAGGGGCTTGAGGGGCGCGAGCGCTTCGGCGAGGTAGGCGTTCTCCTCGCGCAGATGTGCGAGGACTTCGTGGTCGTCGCGGTCCATGAGCCAGTAGTACGGATCGGACCTGACGTCACCGTGGCGCAGGATCGTATGGGGACGTTGGGGCACGCGAGGTGGAGTAGGCACGGCTCCACTTTGCCAGAGTTGGTGTGGCGCCTCTGGACTGGGCTCGCTCAAGCCCGTGTCGCTCCTCGTGGTGGCGAGTCGAGCGTCCAGTCCGATTAGACCCTTAAGAGCGGTGGCGTAACCTACGAGGGTGGGTAGGGTATCGACTGCTCTGGGGCCAGTTCGTGGGCGAAACAGTGGTTTTTTTGAAGGAAGTAGCCGCGTGCACGTCAGTATTAGTTACTACTATGTCCATAGGGTTAATCCCAAAGGAGCACAATGACGATCGACAATCTGGACTTCAGTCGCTACCAGTTGGGTTGGTCCGACGACCAGATTCCTGTCTTCAAGCCCAAAAAGGGGATCAACGAGGCGATCGTCAGGGAGATGTCCGGCATCAAGAGTGAAGAGCCGTGGATGTTGGAGTTTCGCCTCAACGCGCTCAAGCGTTTTGAGAAGAAGCCCATGCTCCCGTGGTTCGCGGACCGGATGCCGGATCTCGATTTCAACGACATTTACTACTACATCAAGCCAACCGAGAACCAGGTTCAGAGTTGGGAAGACCTCCCTGACGCCATCAAGAACACTTACGAGCGACTCGGAATTCCCGAGGCGGAGCGCAAGTACCTCGCCGGCGTGACGGCGCAGTACGAGTCAGAGGTCGTGTTCCACCGCAACCGCGAGGACTTGGAACGCCTCGGAGTCCTCTTTTGCGATATGGATACCGCGGTACGCGACTATCCCGACTTGGTGCGCAAGTACTTCGGCACGATCATCCCGCCCAATGACAACAAGTTCGCCGCTCTCAACTCGGCGGTGTGGAGCGGCGGATCGTTTATCTACGTACCGCCGGGCGTGAAGGTCGACCAGCCCTTGCAGGCGTACTTTCGCATCAACACCGAGAACATGGGTCAGTTCGAGCGGACGCTCATCATCGCCGACGAGGGAAGCCAGGTGCACTACGTCGAAGGATGTTCAGCCCCGGTCTATTCGACGGACTCGCTGCACTCGGCGGTTGTCGAGCTCGTGGCCTTGAAGGGATCACGCATTACGTACACCACGATTCAGAACTGGTCGAACAACGTCTATAACCTCGTGACGAAGCGTGCGCGCGCTGAAGAAGAAGCGCACGTGGAATGGATTGACGGCAACATCGGATCGCGCCTGACAATGAAGTACCCCTCGGTGTATCTGATGGGGCCTAAGGCGTCCGGTGAGGTGTTGTCCGTGGCCTACGCGGGGTCCGGCCAGATTCAAGACGCGGGCGCCAAGATGGTCCACTGCGCTCCCGAGACGACGTCGACGATCATCTCGAAGTCGATCTCCAAAGACGGCGGACTCACGACGTACCGCGGGCTCGTAAAGGTCGAAGAAGGCGCCACGGGCGCGAAGAGCTTCGTGCGATGTGACGCGCTGCTGCTCGACGAGAAATCGACCTCCGAGACCAAGCCCTATATGGAAGTGGGAGAGCAGGACGCCTCGATCGGTCACGAGGCCACTGTTTCTAAGATTGGCGACGACCAGTTGTTCTACCTGATGAGCAGGGGTCTAACCGAGAGCCAGGCGATGGGAATGATCGTGAACGGCTTCATCGAGCCCGTGACGCGCACGTTGCCCATGGAATACGCCGTTGAATGGTCGCGACTGATCGAACTACAAATGGAAGGTTCGATCGGTTAGCTTCGAACGTAGCCACGTGGTGGTGGACGTCGTGGCACAGCGAGTCGACCGGTGCAGGATTGTTCTTTGATGCCCGCTTCGCCTCGCGCGACTGGCCCTTAAAGTTCGCGATGATTCTTACTCGGGGCCGAGCGAACGTACTACGAAAGGCGCGATTGACAGCGNNCGGTTCTGCGTTCTCGGCAACGCACCCGACCAACCGTGGTCCTGTCCTGCGGACTGCCTGACGTACGAACGTCGCTTCGCTGACGTTGGCTGGTCACACGGCTCGCTCGTAGACAAGCCGGTCGAAAAAGAACCCGAGTCGAGCGTGCCAGTGGAACTACGGCGTGAAATCCTCGACATGGCGAGTGACATCGTGAACGCAGTGGCGCCCGACCTCGTCGAAGAGCGACGCCGGCAGCTCGACGAGATGGAGAAGAAGGGTCGCACCGGCTGGAAGTTCTGGCGTCACTAGTCGCCGTTGAACGTAGGTGCCCGTCGTTCAACGAACGCCGTCATCGCCTCGCGAAGGTCATTGCTTTGCAAGTACAACGTGTTCCAGTTCGCGACGAACTCCAGACCCTCATCAATCGTGCGCCCATCATTGGCCGCGAGTACGACCTTGGTGCCTTGAACGGCTAAGGGCGAGTTGGCGGCGATCTCGCGGGCGAGTTCGTGCGCGGCGTTCAGAACGCTCTGCGGGCCCGGTCCGAGCACCGAATTCACCAGGCCAATCGACAGGGCGCGCGAAGCGTCGATGTCCTTTCCGGTGAAGGCGAGTTCGGCGACGTGGCCCGCACCGACGATTCGGGGGAGTCGCTGCAAGGTGCCCACGTCCGCGACGATCGCCACCTTCGCCTCTCGCACCGAAAAGATGGCGTCGCTCGAACACAGTCGAATGTCGCACGCCGTGATGAGGTCGACCCCGCCGCCAATGCAGTAGCCGTGTACGGCGGCGATGACCGGAACTGAGAGCTTGGCGATCGAAGTGACTGAGTCTTGCATGCGTCGCACCATCTGATAACTCGTGGCATTCGCGACTGCCGTGGAAGGAGCGCTGGCGCCGGACTCGGCACCGGCAAAGAATCCGCCGAATTCTTTGAGGTCGATTCCTACGGTGAAATGAGGTCCCTTCGCCGCGATGACGAGCGCGCGAATCGCGGGGTCGCCCGCGACCGCCGCGGCGGCCTCGGGAAGTCCTCGCCACAGGGCGCTACCCATTGCGTTGCGTGCTTCTTCGCGGTCGAGCCAGAGCGTGGCGACGTGGTTATCCACCTCGAGCGTCAGGACCTCAGAATTGAATGTCATCGATCCTCCAAGCGTGTACTCGGTTTAGCCTAGGTCGTTCGCGGGAAACTTCCCTTGGACCATTACACTGCTCTGACCTAGAAAACTATGAAAACCTTCGCTGATTCAGCCCTCTCCTTCATTTCTGAACGCCCCGAC
>PKZO01000074.1:113414-164921 GCA_003133125.1 Acidimicrobiaceae bacterium
TGGAGGGCGTGAGCGTGCGAAGCGTCGACGATCGGGCGATACTGGTCGACGGATCGGCGCTGGAGAGATACGAGAACGATTCCTTCGCGGTACTGAACCTGGCCCTCGCGCCCGCGACCACCGTGCTCGAAGTCGCCGAAGGCGTCAACGTCGAACAACCCATCGTGATCCTCTACTCCGCGACTGGTTCTTCGTCGTTTTCTCGCACGCACCTACGACTCGGACGCTCGAGCAGCGTCACCGTAGTCGAGTACTTCGAGGGTGGCGCCAACGCCCTCGTGGTTCCCTTGAGCGAATACGAGATTGGTGACAACGCGGCACTCCAGCTCGTCACGTACCAGCGTTTGGACTCGAGTGCGTGGCACGTGGCTCGAACCACGGGCTTGTTGCACCGCGATGCTCGATTGCGACAGGCCGTCATTGGCATGGGCGGNNACGACATTCCTAGGTTCGGGCGACCAGGTGCACGATTTTCGCACCCACCAATTCCATCGTTCCGGGCGAACGAGGTCGACGCTGCTCTCCAAGGGGGCCGTCGCCGACCGGTCACGTTCGGTCTACACCGGGTTGATCGAGATAGAAAAAGGTGCCAAGCGCACCGACGCGCGCCAGACGAATCACAACCTCCTGTTGTCGCCGCACGCCCACGCCGACAGCGTGCCCAATCTGGACATCCGTGAGAACGACGTCATGTGCGCGCACGCATCGAGTGTGGGTCCGCTGAATGAACTGCAGCGCTGGTACCTCGAATCGCGCGGCGTGACGCGAGCGGACGCCGAACGTCTCATGATCCAGGGATTCTTCTATGAGATGTTGACGACGCTGCCCGGCGATCTCGCTGAACTCGTCGAGCACGACGTCACGTCGGCGCTGGCTAACTTGAAGGTGGTAGCCCCGTGAAGCTCCTCGACATTGGGGTCCTCGATGACTTCGTCGACGGCCAAGCGCGCCAGGTCCGCGTTGATGGACGGGTATTGGTGGTTGTTCGAATCGACTACGACGTCTACGTCCTCGACGACCGCTGTAGCCACGAAGAATTCAGTCTCGCCGAGGGCGAGGTCAACGTCGCCACTCGTGAGATCGAATGCGCTCGACATGGTGCAATGTTCCGGCTTTCCGACGGCGAACCCATGTCGTTTCCGGCGACTCGTCCCGTTGCCCACTACGAAGTGAGTACTCGCGACGGCCGACTCGAAGTGACCGTGCCGTGACGTCGACGCTATTCATTGAAGGCTTGCGGGTCGAAGTCGCGGGCAAGGAAGTGCTCAAGGGTTTTGACTTGTCAATGAAGTCCGGTGAGGTCCACGTCATCATGGGGCCCAACGGCTCGGGAAAGTCCACGCTCGCGCACGCCCTGAGTGGACATCCTGGTTACAAAGTCCTTGGTGGTACGGTCAAGCTCGACGGTTTGGAATTGCTCGAACTGTCCCCAACAGAGCGGGCACGTCACGGGCTGATTCTGGCGCTGCAGCAACCCATGGAAGTTCCCGGCGTTCGGCCAATCGACCTTCTGATCGCGGCGGGGGCTGATCCAACCGAACTGCGTCGACGAATGAACGAAGAGGCGCAGAGGGTCGAACTGCGTACCGACGTGTTGGATCGTTTCGTGAACGTCGACCTGTCCGGTGGCGAACGCAAGCGAGCAGAGATGGTGCAGTTAGGCATTCTTCGTCCCAAATTCGCGATTCTCGACGAGATCGACTCTGGCCTTGACGTCGACGCGCTGGGCGCGGTCGCACGTCGCCTGGCCGCGGCGACGAATGAATGGAATTGCGGCGTGCTCGCAATCACGCACTTTCGACGCCTACTGCAAGAACTCACTCCAACCATGATCCACGTGGTCACCGATGGTCGAGTCGTGGCAACTGGAGGGCCTGAACTGTCCGAAATCCTCGAACGCGACGGCTACGAGCCCTTTCGACCGACCAATTCTTAGATTTCTTATCTTGTCACCTCAAGTAAAGTTGCGTAATGACCGACGGCGGTAATGAGGGCCCCGACGGCCGCTCGCACGAATCACGACGCGACAAGAAGCGTGCGCTCGCAAACGAACATCGACTGATCGCCCTCGGCGACGTCGTGGATTCGAAGAGTGGCGTCACTCGATCCAGGCGTTCGAAGCGACCCCATCGCACCCGCCGGCGAGTCGTGATTACTTTTGTGGTGCTGGTGTGTCTGCTCGTGGGACTCATCGGTGGTGGCTATCTCTACGCCCAGTGGCGCTTCGACCAGATTCCCAAGATAAAAGTCTCAAGTGAACTGCCCCAATTGACCGGCAAGCCCTTCAATATCCTCGAGATCGGCTCTGACTCTCGAGCGGGTCTCACAGGTGCGGTCGCCGCCCAGACGGGTGCGTCGACCGGTTCGGTGGCGGGCCAGCGAAGCGACGTCGTCAAGATCATGCACGTCGACCCCGCCGCCGGCACGATCACGATCCTCTCAATTCCGCGCGACACGATGACAACCTTGCTCGCCAATCAAGCCCTCTACGGCAAGTTCAACCGCATCAACGTCAACTTCGGTGATGGTCCGTCGTTGCTCGCCCAGACGATCACCGCGAACTTCGGCATTCCGATCAACCACACGATCGTGGTGAGCTTCGGCGGGCTGATCAACGCCGCCGACGCGATTGGTGGGGTGTACCTCGACTTTCCGTACCCATCACACGACCCCTATTCGGGTCTCAGCATCAAGCACGCGGGTTGTCAATTGGTGACCGGATTCCAGGCGCTGGCGGTCGCACGGAGTCGCCATTTCTATTACAACGTCAATCACGACAGCTTGTGGCCAGGTAATAACACCTCGTCCAGCGAGCTCTACAACCTGGGCTGGATGTACGACGGCACGAGTGACTTCGGACGTATTGACCGACAGAACGCTTTCTTGCGCGCGATGATCAGTCGGGCGAAGGGCCTCTATAACCCGCTCACGATCAACACGTTCCTCTCCAAGATCCCCCAGGGTATCTCGCTTGACAGCAACTTCACCTTGACCGAACTCATTGAACTCGCGGTCAAGTTCCACGGTCTTAATCCCGCGAACATGCTCACCTACACCCTGCCGGTGACTGACGGACAAGTCTCGGGACTCGGAGACGTATTGTTCGCCGAGCAGCCCGAGGCTCAACAGTTGCTCGTGAACATCTTCGGCAATCAACTGCTGACACCGACCGACCCGCCGCCCAACTCCGCTCTACAAACGCCGCTGCCGCCGGCGGTGACGACCACGACCTCCACGACCACGACGACGCTCGCAAAGACCAAGACCACGACCAAGCACAAGCACGACACGACCTCGCCGACCACCACCACGACGATCAATGCGTCCCAGGTCGTGCCGAACTTTGATCCGGTCCCCTGTACCCCTTAGCCGCTCACTTCGTCGAGTGCCTGACTGAGCGTGTTCCAAGCCAGCGTGGCGCACTTGATTCGAACGGGGAATTTGACGACGCCCTGGAGGGCGGCGAGTTCGCCCAGGGTGCGCACGTCGACCACTTCGGGGTTCGGTGAGGATTCGAGTGACGTCTCGTGCACGGTCATGAGTTGTTTGAACTTGATGATGGTGTCGCGAACCTGGGTGAGGGTTTTTCCCTTCACCGCCGCGCTCATCAGCGATGAGGACGACTGGGATATCGAACAACCGTGGCCAGTGAGTTTGATATTCGTGAGCACGCCGTCCTCGACCATCAGATAGACCACGATCTCGTCACCGCACAGTGGGTTGAAACCCTCGACGCGAATCGCCGGCGGTGTCGCCAGCTCGCCGCGGTTACGCGGTGAGCGGTAGTGGTCGAGGATCACTTCGCGGTAGAGGTCCTCGAGGTTCGACATGGTCTAGCCGAAGAGCTTGACGGCGTCGGTGAGGGCTTCGAGCAGCACGTCCGTGTCCTGGATGAGCGAGTAGGGCCCGTAGGACGCGCGCGCGGTGGCGATCAGGTTGAATCGCTTCATCAGCGGCTTGGCGCAGTGGTGGCCCGGTCGTACGCAGACGCCGAACTGGTCCAGTACCTGGGCGACGTCGTGGGCGTGCACTCCCTCGACGTCCAGACTGATGACGCCGCCGCGTGCGATGGTGTCGCGGGGGCCGATGACGCGAATGCGACCGTCGAACTCGGTCTCGAGGCGGCTGAGCGCGTCCTCGGTGAGAAGGTGCTCGTGCTCGTGGACGTTGTCCATTCCGAGCCCTTCGAGGTAGAGAACCGCGGCGCCCAGACCCGCCGCCTCGGCGATTGGCGGGGTGCCCGCCTCGAAACGCGTGGGTCCCTTGGCGGGCACGTAGCCAGTCGAAGAGACGTCGGTGATCATCCCACCGCCGCCGAGGAATGGCGGCATGTCCGCGAGAATCTCCTGGCGGGTCCAGAAGATTCCCAAACCGGTGGGCCCGAGCATCTTGTGGGCCGAGAAGGCGAAGAAGTCGACGTCGAGTTCCGTCACGTCGGTGGGCGAGTGTCCCACCGATTGGGCCGCGTCAACGGCAATCAGCGCGCCGTGGCGGTGCGCGATCTGCGCGAGGTCCTTAATGGGATTGACGGTGCCCAGCACGTTGGACATGGAGGTGACCGAGACGAGCTTCACGCCTTCGAGGAGCTCGTCGATCGTGGTCAGGTCCAGGCGAAAGTCGTCGCCAACCGGTATGAAGCGAACTTCAATCCCCAGCGCCTCGCGTAGCTGGAACCAGGGAACGATGTTCGCGTGGTGTTCCATTTCGCTCACCAGTACCACGTCACCGGCCTTCAGGTTCGCGGCACCCCAGGATTTGGCGAGAAGGTTGATCGACTCGGTGGTGTTCTTGGTGAAGACGATCTCGTTGGCGCCCGCGGGGGCGTTGATGAATCGCGCGATTGCCTCGCGGGCACTCTCGTAGTCGTGTGTTGACTCGTTGGCCGTTTGGTAGACGCCGCGGTGCACGTTCGCGTGGCGACGTTCGTAGTGGCGACTCATCGCCTCGATGACCGCGCGCGGTGGCACTGAAGAGGCCGCGGAGTCGAGGTAGGTGATCGGGCGATCATTGATCACCCGAGAGAAAAGAGGTGTGTCCTCACGAACTCGACGAGGGTCGAAACTGCTCACAGGGTGACCGGTCGAAAAGTGTCGTAGCCCTCGTGTTCGATCTGCACGGCGAGTTCGGGACCGCCCGAACGCACTATTTGACCGTCCACCAGAATGTGTACGTGGTCGGGCTCGATCTCCTCGAGCAGCTTCACGTAGTGGGTCACCACCACCACGCCCATCGCGGGGTGTTCGGTGCGCACGGTGCGTACGCCTCGCGCCACCACGCGCAAAGCGTCAATGTCCAGACCCGAGTCGGTCTCGTCGAGAAAGGCGATATCGGGTGCGAGCAGCGCCATCTGGAGTACTTCGTTGCGTTTGCGCTCGCCACCGGAAAATCCGTCGTTCAAGTGACGTTCGGCGAAGGCGGGGTCCATGCCGAGTCGTTCCATCCACTCCATGAGCTCAAGGCGCACCTCGAGCACGCTGAGCTCCTCGAGGCACTTTCGTGAGGCAATGGCTTGGCGAAGGAACTGGACCACCGAGACGCCGCTGATCGCTTCGGGATACTGGAAAGCGAGGAAAATTCCCGCGCGCGCCCGCTCGTCGGCACTCCAGGACGCGATGTCCTCGCCGCGCAAGAAGATCTGGCCGGCGGTGACGACGTAACCGGGGTGGCCCATCACTACGTTGGCGAGCGTCGATTTGCCGGCTCCGTTGGGTCCCATGAGTGCGTGCACTTCTCCTTCGTGCACCACGAGGTCAACGCCGCGCAGGATGCTCGATCCTTCGGCCTCGCAATGAAGGTTTCGCAGTTCTAAAAGGGGCTCAGACACGAGGTAGAGCCTACCGGGGAGGGTCCGGCGACTAACCAGGAGCTACCAGCCGCGCTCAACCCATTCGTCCAGGTGCGAGGACTCCGCGCCAATGGTCGAACTCGCGCCGTGGCCGGGCCAGATGATGGTCTCGGGCGAGAAGTTCCGAAATATCCGGTCCTCGATCGAGTGGATGATGGTTGGGAAGTCGCCGCCTTCAAAAGTGGCGTTACCGGGTCCACCGGGAAAGAGCGTGTCGCCGGTAAAGAGTATGGGTGTGTTCTCGAGGGCGAAGGAGATCGAACCCGGCGTGTGGCCCGGGGTGTGTAGCGAACGCAGGCGCAATTCTCCCACCACGTGCACGGCGTCGTCCTCGAGCAGATGGTCGTAACTGGGCAGCATGGCTGCATCCTCGCTGCGCACCCATACGTCAATCCCCGCCTCGCGCACCTGTTCGACCGCCCCGATGTGGTCCCAGTGCCCGTGGGTCTCGAGTACCGAAGCGACACCGAGCCGATGGGCCACGCGAAGCAGCCGATCGTGTTCGTTCGCGGCGTCGATCAGGGTCGCCACCCCCGTGGCCCGACAGCGCACGACGAACACGTTGTTCTCCACGGGGCCCACGACGAAGCGGTGCACCTCGGCGTTGGCGTTCGACCACACGAGCTCGACGTCGTCCACCTGGCTAGATTGCCACGTTTTGGCGAGGGCTCGCTTTTGGCTAATGTCGCTGTCACCGGTTCTTACTGTCCGGTACGGGGAAGAGGGATGGCCATGAACTTTGGCTTCAGCGAGGAACAAGAAGAACTCAGAAAGATGGTGCGCCGCTTCTTGGAGGAGAAATCCCCCGAGACCGAGGTGCGCCGCCTGATGGCGACCCCCGAAGGCTACGACCCCGCGGTGTGGGAATTGATGGCCAACGAACTCGCCCTGCAGGGTCTGGGTATCCCCGAAGAGTTCGGCGGTCAAGGTTACGGACCCGTCGAGCTCTACGTGGTCTTCGAGGAAATGGGCGCGGCGCTCTTTTGCGCGCCTTACTTTTCTAGCGTCGCGCTCGCCGCGAACGCCGTGCTGTTCGTGGGTACTGACGAGGACAAGTCCGCGTTCTTGCCGGGCATCGCATCGGGAAAGACGATCGCGACCGTCGCACTCACCGACGATTCTGGCAACTGGGACCTCGCGCGCACCTCGATGACCGCGAGCGCGAAGGGCGACGGTTTCGTCCTGACTGGCGTGGCGAACTACGTCACCGACGGCAATCTCGCCTCACTCGTCTTCGTGCCCGCGCTCAGCACCAGGGGCCTCTCGTTGTTCGCGGTGCAAGGAGATGCGGTCGGACTGACCCGCACCGCATTGCCCACGATGGACCAGACCCGCAAGCAGAGTCGCCTGGAGTTCGCCGAGGTACCTGGCGTACTGGTCGGTGCCGAAGGTGGTGCGCTTGAGGGGCTCACCACGATGTTGCAGGTCGCCGAATCGGCGCTCGCCGCCGAGCAGGTCGGCGGGGCCCAGCGCGTACTCAACAACGCCGTCGAATACGCCAAGGCTCGGGTTCAGTTTGGACGACCGATCGGTTCGTTCCAGGCGATCAAGCACAAGTGCGCGGACATGTTGCTCGACGTCGAGTCGGCGAAGTCGGCCGCGTATTACGCCGCGTGGGCGTCCCAGGAATTGAACGACGAACTGCCGATCGCGGCGAGCCTCGCGAAGTCCTTCTGTTCCGAGGCCTATTTCCATTGCGCAGCGGAGAACATCCAGATCCACGGTGGTATCGGTTTCACCTGGGAGCATCACGCCCACCTTTACTTCAAGCGAGCCAAGAGTTCAGAACTGTTCCTCGGCGATCCGGCCTATCACCGCGAGCTGCTGGCCCAGCGCCTGGACATCTAGCCCCACGTGCTCGCCCACGAGCAACTGAAGAGCGCGAACTCCATTCTCGATCTGCGCATCGCCACGTCCAGTGCTCGCCCCGACACCGGTCACGTCTTGATCCTTGTGCACGGGTTGCCCCGAGCGTTGGGCATGGGTCGCCAGGCTGCGGGTTTGTTACCCGAGCTGGCCGAGCACCTGGCCAACGAATCGGGCTGGATCGTGGCGACCGGGACGTTCTCGGGCGTGGGTGGTAGTACCGGTACATTCTCGGCGACCCAGTGGAGCAAGGACCTGCGCGAAATCCTCAATCGGGTCGACGAGAACGACCGACGGATCTCACTCGCGGGTTTCGGTTTTGGTGGCGCGCTCGCCCTGGCCATCGCGGCCAAGGACGAACGGGTGAAGGGCGTGGCGACTTTCGCCGCCCCCGCGCACCTGGACCACTGGTGTTCGGGTGCCGACGACTTTCACCACGCGGTCCAAGTCGCGGGCGTCGTGGGTGACGAAAAGGAGCTCCTCGCACCCCAGGCGCTTCGTCGTGATGTTCTCGCCATCGACCCGTTGGGATCGATCGCACAGATACCGCCGCGTCGACTCTTGATCGGCCACGGCGCTGACGACCTGGAAGTGCCCGTGGGAGACGCGCGTGACCTGTTAGCGGGCGCCGAGGGTCGCGCTGAGCTGCGCATCATCCAAGGCGCGGGTCATCAACTGAGGGCGGACCCTCGCATGGTCGCGACGTTGTTAGGTTGGCTCGACCGTCACCGTTGAGAGTGCGAAGTCGAGTGCCTCACGCAACTCGCGCGCGGCTCGTTCGGGCTCGGCTGCGTCGGTGAGGTAGCGCACCACGACGAAACGGCGAAGCCCGACGTCGACGAGTTCGGCGACGTTCGAACGGCTGACCCCGCCAGTGACGAAGACCGGTCGGTCGCTCCTACGTTCACAGGCAAGTGCGTAGGCGACGCCAGTGCCTTCGCGTCCGGGTTTGGTCGGCGTCGCCACGATGGGCCCGGCGCTGAAGTACGAAGCGCTTTGGGCGAGTGCCGCGTCGAACTCGTGTGCTGAGTGGGTCGAGAGTCCCACGATTGCCTCGTCACCCAGGAGTTCGCGACACCGGGCCACCGAGACGTCGTCTTGGCCCACGTGCACGCCGTCAGCTCCCACGAGTTGGGCCAGCTCGGGTGAATCGTTCATCACGAAGGGAACCGCGAAGTCTCGACAGATCGGTACCATGAGCCGCGCGGCGCGAATTCGAGCGTCGTCGTCGAGATCCTTCTCGCGCAATTGGACGACGTCCACGCCACCTCGCAAGACTTGAGGCAGGAACGTGGCCATGTCCTCGCGCGCGCCCACGCACAAGTAGAGGTTGCGAAGGGCGAGATCGAACACAATGGACACCTTAGAAGTTCAGACTTCGTGGCAGAAAAGTTGGCGCGGGTGGGGCAGAATGGAGCCATGCAGATACCGGCCAAGGCAGAGTACGCCATTAGGGCGTTGCTGACCCTCGCCGCGAGCAGCGGTTCGATCAGCGCCGAGCACCTCGCCCAGGAACAGGAACTGCCGGCCAAATTCCTCGGCGCGATCATGTCCGACCTTCGCCGAGGCGGTCTGGTCACGTCCCAGCGCGGACCCGAGGGCGGATTCAAACTCGCCCGCGACCCCGACTCGATCGTGATCGCCGATATCCTTCGCGTGGTGAGCGGGCCGATGGCCGGCGTTCGGGGCATGCGTCCCGAGACACTCATCTACGAGGGTGAGGCGAAGCACCTGCGCGACGTGTGGATCGCGGTGCGCGGCACGTTGCGCGAAGTACTCGAGCACGTCACGCTCGGCCAGGTGCTGCGCGGCGAACTGCCAGAAGCGGTGACGCGGTTCACCTCCGACCCAGATACGTGGGTGACCAGAATCATATGAAACAAGTACACACCGACGGCGCCTGCCGCGGTAACCCCGGACCGGGTGGCTGGGCCTGGGCGAGTGGTGTCGAACACTACGCCAGTGGCGCCGACGCGCACACGACAAATCAGCGCATGGAAGTGATCGCGGTCATCGAGGCCTTGCGTGAGAATCCCGAGCATCCGATCGAGATCGTGAGCGACTCGAACTACGTCGTGAAGTGCTTCAACGACAAGTGGTACCTCGGGTGGCGCCGACGTAACTGGAAGAACTCACAAGGACAACCCGTCGCCAATCGCGACCTGTGGGAGACGCTCTTCGCGCTCACGCTCGACACCGACCGGGCGGTCACCTTCAGCTGGGTGAAGGGCCACTCGGGTGACCAGATGAACGACTTCGTGGACGAACTCGCCACCCTGGCGGCGGACCGTCAGCGAGGTCAGCACTCCTGACGACTTCGTTCAGGTGTCATTAGCCAGACATTAGGATTCCCGAGGGGGTTTAGATCCAGACAAACCGAAGGGATAGGCCGTGGCAAACGAGGTCCAGCAGTTCGATGTAGTCGTAATCGGAGGAGGACCCGGAGGTTACGCCGCCGCCCTCTACGGCGCTTCCGCTGGTCTTAATATCGCGGTGGTCGAGCGTGACAAGGTCGGTGGCACGTGCCTGCACCGCGGGTGCGTGCCCGCCAAGGAGTTCCTCGAGACCGCCCACGTGCGTCAGACACTCGAACACGCTGGTGCCTTCGGGTTCTCCACCAAGGAGATCACCACAGATTTCGCCGTCTCCCAGTCGCGCAAGAACGAGATCGTCGATCGGCTCTACAAGGGCCTCGCCGGACTCTTAAAGGGCCGAAAGGTCACCGTCTTCGAGGGCACCGGTCAACTCAACCAGGACCTCAGTGTCACGGTGCTCGACGGCGCGGACGCTGGCGTTCTGGCTCGGGGTAAGAACGTCATCCTCGCCGCAGGTTCCGTGCCGCGCACCCTGCCGGGTTTTGAGGTCGACGGGAAGATCGTCGTGACTTCTGACGAATTCCTCGACCTGAGCACCTTGCCCGCGACGGCGGCCGTGATCGGAGGAGGCGCGATTGGCTGTGAGTTCGCGTCAATGCTCGCCGACATGGGCACCAAAGTCACGATCCTCGAGAGCTTGCCTTCGATCCTCACGGGATGCGACGCTGAAGTCGCCAAGGTGGTCGAACGCGCGTTCAAGAAACGTGGCATCGAGATCCAAGTCGGCGTCACGATCACCGGTCACACGCCGAAGAAGGCCAGCACCTCGATCAACATCGAAGGTGGCGACGCGGTGGGCGTCGACATGGTCGTGCTGTCGGTGGGGCGACGTGCGCGCACTGAAGGACTCCTCGCCGAGGGTACCGGTGTCGTTGTCAACGAGCGCGGTTTCGTCGAAGCGGACTCGTATCAGCGTACGGCCAACGCCAACGTCTACGCGGTTGGTGACGTCGTGGCGAACACGCCCCAACTCGCCCACGTGGGCTTCGCCGAAGCGATCGTGGCGATCAAGTCGATCCTGGGCGAACCAGTCGTGCCCGTGGACTACGAACGCGTGCCCTGGGCTATCTACTCGAACCCCGAGGTCGCTTTCTGCGGCCTCACCGAAGCCGCCGCGAAGGAAAAGGGTTACGAGGTCGTCGTGAAGAAGGACCCCTTCGGTGGTAACAGTCGCGCCCAGATCATTGGCGAGACCGAGGGTGTCGTCAAGATTATCGCCGAGAAGCGCGCCGACGGCACCGCGGGCCAAATCCTCGGGGTCCACATGGCTGGTCCCTGGGTCACCGAACAACTCGGGGCGGGCTACTACGCCGTCAACTGGGAGGCGACCGCCGAGGAGGCGGCTGCGCTCATTCAACCGCACCCGTCGCTGTCGGAGACCTTTGGTGAAACATTGCTCGCGCTGGCCGGACGAGGGTTGCACCTTGGTTGACGTCACCAGGAATTAAGGTACTTAGAAGATTCGTTATCATTTGCACGTTTGGTGTCACTACAGAACATTGGACCAGACTGGCGTCACAGTAACCTCGTAGGCTCTCAAACGGTTACTACACGTCCACCTACTCAGGCAATCAGGTTAAGAAACTCGGGAAGAGGCTTCGCGACGCCGATGAGGTAGAGGTAGCAGACCTTGAAATGTTGGGTGAAGTTCTCTTGGAGTACGACCGGGCGTTGACCGTTGTGTCATCGCGTTGAGGACCATTGGCCTTGAGCCGATCACGAGACTTAAGACATCAGGAACCATCGTTGACAAACTCAGGCGTCAGCCTGCGATCGACTTGAAGCATGTTCATGACTTAGCCGGAGCCCGCATCGTTCAGCCAACGACGCTGGATAAGCAAGACGAGGTGGCGTCAATGATCACTGAGGCGTTCCCGGGCTCAGAACTCTTGGACCGCCGCCAAATGCCTTCATTTGGATATCGAGCAATTCATGTCATTTCAAGGGTGGAACGTTGCCCGGTTGAAATCCAGCTCAGGACTCATTATCAGGACACCTGGGCGCAGGCGATGGAATTCTTTGGTGACCGCTGGGGTCGGGCGATTCGCTACGGTGGCGAGCCAGTAGATCCCGAAAGCCGTGATGGATCTGCTGATGGACCAACTAGGCGGGAAACAATTGTGGGTTCAAGGCGATTGGCGACGGACTCCACTCACTTGCGAGGGTAGAGAATTCCTTGGAGAAACTCAGACGATTGGGCGCCGATTCGTCACAGATTGAGGAACTCGAGCGTGAAATCTCGGTTACATTTGGCCGCCAGAAGAAGACTTACGATGTGCTGCGGAGGAGTTTTCAGTGACGCGGATCTTGGAACTTGCGGTAAGTTGGTCGAAGTGAAGTACTACTTAATCGTGTTCGATCAAGCGAACCATCGAATTGTCGAGCTTGAGGAGTTCGACAATTCGACCGACGCTGTCCGGGAACGATTTAAGCGCGAGATTGAGCACAGCGAACGTGGATGCGAAGTTGTCGTACTGGGTGCAGCGAGTAAAGAGGCCCTAGAAAATACACATTCACGGTATTTCGGGGGCGGTCGAGAGCTCGCTTCTGCGTGAGGCGTTCAATTTGACTGACGTCACGCTGCCGTCCCTGGGTGAATCGGTGACCGAGGGGATCATCACGCAGTGGTTTAAAAAAGTAGGCGACGCCGTCGCCCGTGACGAACCGCTGTTCGANNGGCGACACGGTTGAAACAGGTTCGCGCGTCGCGGTCATCGACGAGAACGCGGTGGCGGGAGCTACGACTTCCCCGACGCCATCGGCTCCGTCAACAACCGCGTCTAGCCCGAAGGCTCCCGCTCGCCTCACGCCCGACGTCCCCGCGGGTACGGCCCCGAGCGGGGTCGTGGTCTCGCCAGTGGTGCGACGCATCCTGAGTGACGGTGGTGTCGAAGCCGCGACGCTGCAAGGTTCGGGTCCTGGCGGATCGATCACTCGCCGCGACGCCGAACGCGCGGTGCTCAACGGACCGACCGAAGAGATCGTGGTTCCGCTCACCAACGGCCGGCGCCGCATGGGCCAGCACATGTCGGTCTCGACCCAGTCGACGCCACACGGCTTTGCCGCCATCGAGATCGATGGCACCATCTTCGGTGAACTAGAGCGCGTGGGCCGTACGACGCGCGACGGCGTGCTGATCAGCGACGAGATGGTGGTGAGTTTGGCCGCGGTACGCGCGCTCGCCGAGTTCGAGTTCCTTAACGCCACCTACCGCGATGGCGAACTAACGGTGCATCGCACGGTCAACCTCGGTCTCACGCGTCACGTCGAAGAGGACGGCATGCTGGTGCCAGTCGTGCACGCCGCCGCGGGACTCACGCTTCGCGCACTCGCTCGTCGAGTCGGCGGGCTGGACGAACGACTCCAGTCGCGCCAACTCACCACCGACGACCTCATGGGCGGTACTTTCACCCTCGTGGGCGCTCCGAGCGCGCGAACCCTCTTCACCGAGCCCATCATCATTCAGCCCGAGGTGGCCGCGCTCAGCGTTGGAGCGGTGCGTCGCGTGCCCGTCGTGGTAGAGGCCGAGGAGGGGCTGGGCATTGAAGTGGGCTACCGTCTCGTGCTGGGCCTGTCGTTCGACCATCGGGTCTGTGAGGCGGTATCGGCCGTGAACTACCTCGAGCGCGTCGCCGAGTTGCTCGCGGGCATGGACCTGGAGAGCGAGCGCTAGATGTTACGTCGGCGCCACTTGGGCCGGATCACCTTTGCCGAGGCGAACGACCTGCAGCGCGTACTTGTGCAATCGGGCGACGACTACCTGCTCCTCTTTGAACATCCGCCCACCTACACGATGGGCGTGCGAACGCGCTCCGAGAACTTCTTGGTCGCGCCCGAACTGCTCGAAGCGGTTGTCGTCGAAGCGGACCGCGGCGGGGACGTGACCTACCACGCGCCCGGTCAGGTCGTCGCGTGGGCGATCCGAAGCGTGCTCGACGACCCTTCAGCTGGCAAGGAACACGTGAAGGCCCTCGAAGACGCCGTGATCGCGACGGTACGTTTCTTTGACGCAGAGGGGCTCGCCGGCGAGGTGGGCCGACTTGAGGGTTACCCCGGGGTGTGGGCGCACCTTGAGGGTCGTCCCAGCAAGATCGCGGCCGTGGGTGTTCGCACCGAGCGCAACGACGCGGGCGCTCGTCGCACGATGCACGGCGTGGCGCTCAATGTCGACATCGACCTGGCGGGCTTTTCCAAGATCAACCCGTGTGGCATCACCGACAAGCCGGTCGCGTCCCTGCATTCCTTGGGCCTACTGGTCTCCAGCGTGGGCGTTGAAGAGCATCTCGGCGAGGAACTCGAGCAGCGTTTCGGTGGGCCGGGTACCGTCGCGCGAGTGGACCGCAGTGTTTCCACTCAGTCATCCGAGCGGCCCCTGTTGCGTCGCCTGCGAAAAGCCGGCGTCGACCCCGACGCGAGCGTGGCCCTGCGCGCTCGCAAGCCCGAGTGGTTGCGAATCGAAGCGCATATGGGCGCCGAGTACCAGTCACTTCGCAAACTCAACGAGGACCTACGTCTCGTGACGGTGTGCGAAGAAGCGGGCTGTCCGAATATCTTCGAATGCTGGGCGGAGGGTACCGCGACCTTCATGGTCAACGGCGAGCGATGCACGCGTGCGTGCGGGTTCTGTTTGATCGATACTCGCAAGCCGCTGCCCCTCGACCCGAGCGAGCCCGAACGGGTTGCCGAAGCGGTCGTGCGTCTCAATCTGGCTCACGCGGTGATCACGTGCGTGGCGCGCGACGACCTCGCTGACGGCGGGGCGGGCGCAATCGCCCAGACCGTGCGTGCCATCCGCGAACGATCACCCGCCACGACTATCGAGGTCCTCACGAGCGACCTGAAGGGCGACGCTGACTCGCTCGCGTTGCTCTTCGCCGCCCGACCCGACGTCATCAATCACAACATCGAAACCGTGGCGCGCCTGCAGCGTGCCGTGCGCCCGAGCGCGGGCTACGTGCGTTCGCTCACGGTGCTCGCTCGCAGTGCCGCGGCTGGCTTCACCACCAAGTCTGGACTCATGGTGGGCCTGGGCGAGACCAAGGACGAGGTACTCGAGACCCTCGCGGACCTCGCGGCGGTGGGCGTGTCGATCGCGACCATTGGCCAGTATTTGCGTCCCACCGAGCAGCACCTGCCCGTGGCGCGCTGGTGGGAGCCAGCCGAGTTCGACGAACTCGCCGTTCGCGGCGTAGAACTCGGCCTTCGTCACGTCCAGGCGTCGCCCCTCACGCGTTCGAGCTATCACGCGAAGAAGGCCCTCAGTGACGCGACGCCGGTGCCCGCGCCGGCGCGGCGTCACGCGGGTTAGATCAGCGTCACCGCGCCGTTCTCTAAGCGACGAAGTACTTGGCCATCGGGTGATGGCAGATGATCGCGTCAGTGGTCTGTTCGGGGTGGAGTTGGAAACCTTCAGAGACACTGACCCCGATACGGCTCGCGTCGAGTAGTGCGGCGACTTTGGCGTTGTCCGTGAGGTCGGGGCAGGCGGGGTAGCCCCACGAGTAGCGCCCACCGCGGTATTGCTGGCGAAAGAGCCCGGTGAGCGTGGGACCGTCTTGCTCGGCGAAACCCAACTCCTCGCGAATGCGCTTGTGCCACATCTCGGCGAGCGCTTCGGCCATTTCGACACCGAGTCCGTGCAACATCAAGTAGTCGGTGTAACGATCCGAGGCGAAGAGCTGCGCGCATCGTTCAGACACCTTCGCGCCCATGGTCACGAGCATGAAGCTCGCGTAATCGTGCTCGGGATTGTCAAAAGACCGAAAGAAATCAGCGATGCAGTAGAAGGGAGCTTGGCGCTGGCGCGGGAAGGTGAAACGGGTGAGTTCGCCCTTTCGATCATCGTCGCGGTAGATCAGTAGGTCATTGCCGACAGACGCGACCGGGTAATGGCCCCAGACCACCTGGGGGACGAGCAAGTCCTCCTCCTTGGCGATGCCGAGCTGCTCGCGCAACGTGGCGCTGACGCGCTCTTTGAAGGCGGGGTCGTCCTCACCGTTCTCGGGTCTAAAGCCCCACTGGTTTCGAAAGAGGGCGGTCAGGTTGAGGTAGTCGCTGATCTCGTCAATCGACATGCCCTTGGCGACCCGGCTGCCGAAGAAAGGGGGAGCAAAGATGGGGTTGTCCTGGTCGACGTCGGGGCTGCGCGTTTGGAGTTCACCGGGGGCGTCATTGACCGTGCCGGGCATACGCCGGTGAACCTTTCGTTCTGAGATCTGGCGTCCGAAGTTCGGATCGTCCTCGCCGGTCTTGACGATCTCACCGAGGCGGTCCAGTACCCGCAGGCCTTCGAAGGCGTCCTTGCCGTAGAAGACGCGACCCTCGTAAACCTCGCGTAGATCGCGCTCGACGTAGGTACGCGTGAGGGCGGCCCCGCCGAGCAGCACGGGCAAGTTGCTCATGCCACGTTCGTTCATCAGTTCGAGGTTCTCTCGCATGATGAGCGTGGACTTGACGAGCAGCCCGCTCATCCCTAGCGCGTCGGCGTGGTGTTCTTCGACCGCGGTCAGCATCTCATTGATGCCCACCTTGATGCCGAGGTTGACGACTTCGTAGCCATTGTTGGTGAGGATGATGTCGACCAGGTTCTTGCCAATGTCGTGCACGTCGCCCTTGACCGTGGCCAGCACCATGGTGCCTTTGCCGCCGCCATCGGATTTCTCCATCTTCGGTTNNCGTGCACGTCGCCCTTGACGGTCGCGAGCACCACGCGTCCACGTCCACCCTGGTCGCTCTTTTCCATGAACGGTTCGAGGTAGGCAACAGCGGCCTTCATGGTCTCGGCGCTCTGGAGCACGAAGGGTAGTTGCATCTCTCCTGAGGCGAAGAGGTCACCGACCTCGCGCATACCGTCGAGCAGGAGCTCATTCACGATCTCGAGGGGATTGAGTCCTTCAGCCAACGCCTGGGCGAGGTCGTCCTCGAGGCCAACTCGTGCGCCCTCGATGATGCGTCGGCGTAGGCGTTCGTTGAGTTCGAGGTCGTCGAGCGAAGCGACGTTCTGGGACGAGACCGAGACACCTTCGAAGAGTCGCAGCAACTCGGTGAGCGGGTCGTACGTGTCGCTTCGACGATCGTAGATGAGATCGAGGCAAACCCGTCGCGCCTCTTCGTCCACTCGCGCGAGGGGCAGAATCTTTGACGCGTGCACGATCGCGGCGTCGAGGCCCGCTTCGGCGCACTCGTGAAGGAACACGCTGTTGAGCACCTGGCGCGCGGCGGGATTGAGTCCGAACGAGACGTTCGAAAGTCCGAGAATGGTGCGCACGCCCGGTAGCTCAGTCTTGATGCGTCGAATCGCCTCGATGGTCTCGATGCCGTCGCGGCGCGACTCGACCATGCCCGTCGACAGGGGAAGGGCGAGGGGGTCGATGAATATGTCCTGCGCGTCCAGTCCGTAGCGTGAGACCGCGAGGTCGGTAATGGCCGTGGCGGCGCGGACCTTCCAGTCCGCGGTGCGCGCTTGACCCTCCTCGTCGATGCACGTCGCCACCACCGCGGTGCCGAACTCGGCGGCGAGTGTGAGAAAGCCGTCCAGGCGCGTGCCGGGGCCGTCACCCTCCTCGAGGTTCACCGAGTTCAAGATCGCCTTACCTCCGAGCCAGGTGAGCGCTTGACGCGCGACCTTGGTCTCGGTGGTGTCCACCATGACGGGCACCGATGACTGGGTCGCGAGCCGGCTCATCAGTTCGTTCATGTCACTCACGCCGTCGGCACCGGTGTAGTCCACGCACACGTCCAAGATGTGTGCGCCTTCTTTGATCTGTTCGCGACCAATGCCCACGCAGGTGTCCCAATCGCCCGCGAGCATCGCCTCGCGAAATTTCTTCGAGCCGTTGGCGTTGGTGCGTTCGCCCACCAATAGCACCGAGCGGTCCTGTTGGTACGAGGTTGCCGAATAGATCGACGCCACCGACGCTTCGAGCACGGGTTTGCGCACTGCGACTGAAAGCGGACGCACGGCCCTGACCACTTCGTCGAGGTGCGCGGGCGTCGTGCCGCAGCACCCACCAACGACCTGGACACCGTACTCGGCGACGAATCTCGACAGGTGCTCAGCGAGAGCTTCGGGCGTGAGGTCGTAGTGCATCTTGCCTTCGACCACGCTGGGCAGTCCGGCGTTGGGTAGGCACGACAGCGGCATGGGTGCGGTCTCGCTCAACTGGCGAAGCGGTTCGTACATTTCTACTGGTCCGGTCGCGCAATTGAGGCCGATCAGGTCGATGCCGAGCGGGCTGAGCGCGGTGATCGCCGCGCCGATTTCGGTGCCGGGCAGCATGCGACCGGTCAGTTCGATGGTGACCTGGGCCTGGATCGGTACGACGCGCCCGTGGCGCACCATGGCTCGATGGCACGCGGCGATGGCGGCTTTCCCGGACAGGAGGTCGTAGACGGTCTCGACGACGAGCACGTCGACGCCGCCCTCGAGCAGGGCGAAGGCGAGTTGCTCGTAGCTCGCCGAGAGGTCGTCGTAGGAGATCTGCCCGAGGGTGGGGAACTTGGTGCCCGGTCCGACCGAACCCGCGACGAAGCGGGGACTCGTGGGACTCGAGTAACTGTCCGCCACACGGCGCGCGATCTCCGCTGAGGCGTAAGCGAGTTCGTGAGTGCGCTCGGGGATGCCATATTCATTGAGCACCACAGAAAAAGCGCCGAAGCTGTTGGTCTCGATGACGTCCACGCCCACGTCGAGGAAGGAGCGGTGAAGTTGCTCGACCACGTCGGGCCTCGTGATGTTGAGGATCTCGTTGCACCCTTCGAAGTGGTGGCCCCCGAAATCGTCGACCGAGAGGTCCTGCATCTGAAAACTCGTGCCGGCGGCCCCGTCGTAGATCAGCACGCGTTCGCCGAGGGCCGTGAGATAGGGATTGTCGGCCCCCGGTCGGGCGAAGGGAGGGCGAACAGTCAGTTCCATTGCTGTTACAGGCTACCCGTGGGAGGGTCGATGTCACTACGCTAACGAGGTGAAGATTTATACGCGTGACGGCGACGACGGTACGACGGGTCTTTACTTTGGTGGGCGCACGATGAAGAGTTCGGAGCCGATTGAGGTGAACGGTGCCGTTGATGAGGCGCAGGCATCACTCGGCTGGGCGAGGTCTCTTAGCGAACCGTCCAGTCGGCTCTACGAACTGCTCGTATCGCTCGAGCGAGACTTGTGGGTCTTGATGGCCGAGGTCGCCACGTTGCCCGCCAATCGCCACAAGTTGAGCCCCAATAAGTCACTCGTGACCCAAGAGATGGTCGCGAGAATCGAAGCGGAGATCGACTCGCTCTCGAGTGAGATCGAGGTGCCTAAGGAGTTCGTCGTGCCCGGCGAGACTCAGTTGTCGGCCGCCCTGGACGTGGCGCGCACGGTAATACGTCGTGCCGAGCGGGTCGCAGTGTCCTATCCACTCGAGAAGTCATTCGTCGTGAACTACCTCAACCGTTTGAGCGATCTCGCCTGGACCATGGCGCGTTGGGCCGAAGGGCCCAATCACCGTACCGCGCGGATTCACTAGGAGAACGGCACCATGTCGCGAACCGCTCGTCTTTCGACGCCGATTGAGGGTGCCCAGTTACCCACGGTTTGCGTACCCGTGGTCTTTGACGACGACGGCTACGTGATCCCTCAATCGGTGCCGATCGTTTTGGGCGGCCAGAAGATTCCTCGAGCCTTGAGCAAGGACTGGTGCGCGCGCCAAGGTCTCAAGGCCGAGCCCGCGAGTGTCGTCGTACTTCGCGCTCTGGGCGAATCAACCGTCGTGTTCGTGAGCGTCGGCAATACGTACAGCAACCTCGAGAACTATCGACTCGCCGGTGCCGCCTGCGCTCGTTGCGCGGGTGAAGGCTCGCTCGCGTTCTTCGTGCCCACCGAGGTGATCGAGAACCCTCGCGACGCCGTTCAAGCCCTCGTCGAAGGCGCCCTGCTCGCTTCGTACAATTACAAGAAGCTCGATTCGTCGTCGAGCTTCGACGTCGTGCCCGTGGGGGTCAGTTTGCCGAGCGTGCAGACCCATAACGAAGTCGTCGAGGGTGTGGTGCGCGGCGGGGTCGTCGCCGACGCGGTGAACTGGGCCAAGCGACTCATCGATACCCCGGCCGGTGACCTGTCACCGCGAGAACTCGCGAAGCAGGTGCTCAAACGGCTCGAGTCTGACGCGCACGTCGACGTGGACGTGTGGACCGAGACCAGGATCAAGCAAGAACGACTCGGCGGGCTGCTCGGAGTGGGTCAGGGCTCGGCCCAGCCGACACGGCTCGTCTACGCGACCTACGACCCCGAGCCTGGTGCTGGGCTACCCCACGTCGCGCTCGTCGGCAAGGGCGTGACATTTGACTCCGGAGGGCTTTCGATCAAGACGGGCGAAGGCATGATGGCGATGAAGACCGACATGACCGGGGCCGCGGTCGTGATGGCAGCGTTATCGGTCGCGAGCCGGCTCGAGTTACCCGTGAGGGTCACCGCTATCGCACCGATGACCGAGAACATGACCGGTGAGAGTGCGACGCGCCCCGGCGACGTACTCACGATCCGAAACGGCATGACCATCGAGGTGCTCAACACCGACGCCGAGGGTCGGCTCATCCTCGCTGACGGATTGAGCCTCGCGGTGGAGGCGGATCCGGACACGATCATTGACGTCGCCACCCTCACTGGCGCGCAGGCGGTCGCTCTGGGCGACGAAGTGGGAGCGATGTACGTCAGCACCGATGAGCTCGCGGACGACTTTCTCGCCGCCAGTCGAAGAAGCGGCGAACTGCTCTGGCGCATGCCGTTGGTCGCGAAGTACGAGTCGCACATCGAGTCTGACGTGGCGGACATGAAGAACATCGGCAAGGCGGGCCGGGCCGGTTCGATCTCGGCTGCCCTCCTGCTCCAACGCTTCACCGACTCGCGACCATGGGTGCACTTGGACATCGCGGGACCGGGCCGCTGCGACGCGAGCCGTGGTTACCTCACCAAGGGCGCGACGGCTTTCAGTGCGCGAACCATCGTCGAGTTCTTAACTGCAGTCGCTCAGTCCAACGGCGACTGAGAAACTCGTCGCACGCGCTGCGCTCGCGAAGGTACCTCGCGCTGAAGCGACCTGGAGGTCACGTCGTTTCCGTCGGCCCTTCCGATTAACACCGAGCAGAACAGTTGCTCGTCCTCGACCTTCGCCCAACGAAGGATTCGATCGCCGTTGCGGAAATTGCCCCAGATCGTTGCCTGCCAGCCTGCTTCCTCGACCAACAGCAGCAGGGCCATGGTCGCCATGGCCGCGTCCGCGTGCCAGTACGGCACCGACCAGGCACCCGTGTCTTCGAGCCCCGAACCGGACTTGTCGGCTTCANNAGGGGACCAGTGCACGACTGACGGTATACATCCGCACGCCCGCGGCGTTGCCCGCGCTCGGTGCCCAGAGTGCCTGGGTGCATCGCTCCTCGAGCCAGTCGAGGTCCACGGGCGTGGCGTCAAAGGATCGCACCATCCGGCGTTTTTCCAGTAGTTCGCGTAGTTCCACGCGTCGGGTTTAGCAGGTCACCGTGCGTCGATTCATGACCTAGCAGGTAGGATTTATGGACCACGAAGGAGAAACCGTTGTCCACACCACGAGATCTACTGAATGCCGCGAAGGCCGAAATCCGCGAGATCGATCCCCACGAGGTCGCCGCGCGTCTGGATCACTACACCCTGCTTGACGTGCGCGAACCCGACGAGCACGAACAAGGCGCCGTACCCGGCGCGGTGCACGTGCCTCGCGGCAACCTGGAGTTCTCCGTCGAGGGCCGACTGCCCGACAAGCACGCACCGATAGCCGTCTACTGCGCGGGTGGCGTGCGCTCGGCCTTCGCCACCAAGACCCTTCAGGACCTGGGTTACACCGACGTCGTGTCGATCACGGGCGGCTTTAACAAGTGGAAGGACGAGGGCCTCGTCTGGGACGTGCCACCCACGATGACCCAGGAGCAGCGCATTCGCTACCACCGGCACATACTGCTACCCGAAGTGGGTGAAGCCGGCCAGATGAAGTTGCTCAATTCGAAGGTCCTGCTCCTCGGTGCGGGCGGGCTGGGTTCTCCCGCCGCGATCTATCTCGCGGCAGCGGGGGTCGGGACGATTGGCATCATCGACATGGACGTCGTCGACTCGTCGAACCTGCAGCGTCAGATACTGCACAACATGGACCGCGTGGGCATGCGAAAGGTCGATAGCGCCAAGATGACCCTCACGGGCATCAATCCCGACGTGAAGGTCATCACGTACGACACGCGCCTAGGGGCCGACAACGTACTTGACATCATCGATGGTTACGACGTCATCGTCGACGGCACCGACAACTTCCCCACGCGCTATCTCGTGAACGACGCGGCGCTGCTGAAACGCGTCCCGGTGGTGCACGGCTCGATCTTCCGCTTCGAGGGCCAGATCACGGTCTTCAATCCCTACGTGGGTCCGTGCTATCGCTGCATGATTCCCGAGCCGCCACCTGCCGAACTCGCGCCCAGTTGCGCCGAGGCGGGCGTGTTGGGCGTGCTGCCCGGTATCGTCGGTTCGATCCAGGCCGTCGAGGCGATCAAGCTTCTGCTCGAACTGGGCGACCCGCTCGTCGGGCGTTTGCTCACCTATGACGCACTCGATCAGAGTTTTCGCACGTTCAAGGTGCGGCGCGATCCAACCTGTCCCGCTTGCGGTGAGCACGCCGCGCCCATCGTGATCGCCGAGTACGACGACCTGTGCATGCCCCACGCGGTCAGCGTCTGAGCTCTTGGTAGCTTCGCTGCTACCTCGTAAACTGCTCCTAGACCCGATTTCGTAGCAGCGTCTCGGACGTTGAGAGGCCCATTTTGTACCACGAAGAGCGAACTTTCCCCGACGGTGCGACCCTCGCTCACGCGGCGGCGCACTTCGTGGTCGAGACCGCGCACCTCGCGGTCAACTCTAAGGGCATATTCAACCTGGCGGTGAGCGGCGGGAACTCGCCGCGTGCCATGCTCGAGGTTTTCGCCGCGAGCCCCATGCCCTGGGCCCAGACGGTCATCTACCAAGTCGACGAACGGGTCGTTGCCGCCGACGACCCGTTGCGTAACCTGCGTCTGTTACGCGAATGTCTCCCCAAGGCCGCCGTCGTGCGCGCTATGCCCGTGGACGAAGGCGACTTGGAACGCGCCGCGGACGAGTACGCGTTGTCGTTGCCCAAGTGGTTCGACCTCGTTCATCTCGGCCTCGGCCCCGACGGACACACCGCGTCACTGGTTCCGGGTGACCCAGTGCTCGAGGTCGATGATCGCGACGTCGCGATCTCGGGCGAGTACCAGGGTCACCAGCGCATGACGTTGACCTATCCGGGACTCGCTCGCGCACGAAAGTTGTTGTGGCTGGTGAGTGGGGCTGACAAGCACCGGGCGTTGAGCTTGCTCTTGCGTGGTGATCATTCGATTCCCGCGGGCCGCGTCGAGGCGACGTCGTCACTCGTCATGGCAGACGCCGCCGCCGCTTCGTGAGTCGCGAGAGCGAGAAACAACTCGCTGCCACAAAAGCCGCCATTCTGGTACACGAGGGGATGCGCGTTGGACTCGGCACCGGTTCAACGGTGGCGTATTTCATTGGTGCACTTGCGCAGCGACGCGTGAAGGTAGTTTTGGTCGCTACGTCGCCCGCGAGCGAGCAGGCGGCGAAAGCGTTGGGACTCGAGGTGGAGCCCTTTGACGAGAGCGGGCGCCTCGACCTCGCCATTGACGGAGCGGACCAGATCACCAGCGATGGTTGGTTGGTCAAGGGCGCCGGAGGCGCGCTGACGCGCGAGAAGATCGTCGCGGCGAGTGCGGATCGCTTCGTGGTGATCGCGGACTCGACCAAGTTGGTCGAGTCGCTGCACGCGCCAGTACCCCTCGAGCTCCTCGCCTTTGGCCTGTCCTCGACCCTGGTCCGGCTGGCGCCGTGCGCGCTGCGTGGGGTCCCCGCGAGTCCCGACGCGGGCGTGATTGCCGATTACTTAGGTGAAGTGCACGACCCGAGCGCCCTGGCTTCTAGGTTGGCCTCGACTCCTGGTGTCGTTGAACACGGCTTGTTCGGTCCCGACCTGGTGAGCGAGGTGTACGTCGGCGTGGGCGAGAGCGTACGTCGCATCGTGGTGAGAGGCGAGCATGAGTGAACCAAAGGTGCCCATGGACTTCGAGATCCCCGACAACCACGTCATCGTGATCTTCGGCGCGACGGGCGACCTCGCGAGGAGAAAGATCATCCCGGGACTCTTTCATCTGGCGACCGCGGGGCTCTTGCCCGAGCGCTACCGGATCATTGGTTCGTCGCGCGCCGCCTCGGCGATGACCAACGACGAGTTCCGCTCCTACGCCAAAGAGGCGGTGAAGAAGTTCGGCGACCTGCGAGCCGAGGGCGAGCACTGGCTCGAGTTCGAACACGCACTCTCGTTCGCGTCGGCTGAGCCCGGACACTCAGGGGATCTCGAAACCGCCGTGAAACTCGCCGAGACCGAGATCGGCGGTGACGTGCGTCGGCTCTTTCACCTCGCCATTCCGCCCGAAGCCGTGCCCGGCATGATCGTGATGCTCGGTCAGAGTGGACTGAATGAGAACGCGAGGGTCATTTGCGAGAAGCCCTTTGGCGTGGACCTCGAGTCAGCGAGGAAACTCAACGACACGATCCTCGCGAGTTTCGAGGAGATGCAGGTCTTTCGCATCGATCACTTTCTCGGTAAGGAATCGATCGACAACATTCTGGCCTTGCGTTTCGCCAATCGGTTCTTCGAACCACTCTGGAACCGCGACCACATCCGGTTCATCCAGATAGACGTCCCTGAGATGCTCTCGATCGAAGGCCGCGGAGCCTTCTACGAAGAGACGGGCGCCTTTCGCGACATGGTGGTGAGCCACTTGTTCCAAGTCCTCGGTTTTCTCGCCATGGAACAGCCCGTGAGTCTGGACGCCGGCCCCCTGCGCGATGAGGTGCACAAGGTTTTTCTTACACTGCAGCCCATCGACCCCTCGTGCGTCGTGCGCGGCCAGTACGACGGATACCTCCAAGAGAAGGGCGTCGCGAAGAACTCCCAGACCGAGACCTTCATCGCCCTGCGCGCCGAAGTGGAGAACACTCGCTGGAAGGGCGTGCCCTTCTTCCTTCGATCGGGCAAGTGCCTCGCTCAGAGTCGCCAGGTCATCACGATCGGTTTCGAGGAACCGGTGATGCGACTCTTTCCCATGGACGAAAGTTCACCGGGTTGGCGGGGCAACAAACTCGTCATCGACTTCGCCGATCCGGGATCGATCCACGCCCAGTTCCTCGCCAAGGAACCGGGTCCATTGATGCACCTCGACTCGGCAGAGATGACATTCCATTACAAGGATTCATTCGAGTCGGCGCATCGATTAGAGGCCTACGAGCACCTGATTCTCGAGGCGATGCTCGGGAACCATTCGCTGTTCACGCGCTCTGACGGCATCAATCGACTCTGGGAGGTGGCGGCACCGGTACTCAACTCGCCGCCACCCGTGGAGCGTTACGCGAAGGGGTCGTGGGGACCTGCGTCGGCCAGTCGCCTCGTCGAACCTATTGGTTGGTGTCTGAAGTAGCGACGCCGACCCGCGACGTCAGGGAGCCACGACGACGATGGTTTTGGCGAGCTTGTCGTGCAACGTCTGATTGCGCGGGTCCCACAGCGGGAAGAACAGGTCCACGAGGAAGTAGGCAAGGGCGAGCAGCAGCAGTGTCGGTGCCTTCGCGCCCGCTCCCACGATCTCGAAGATGATCGCCACCTCGAGGTAGAAGTAGCGCCAGAGCGCCTGCTTGTTCGTGATCGCCCCTCCTGTCGTCTCGTCACGGACCTGGGTGCGCACGACGCGGTTACCCACGGTGCGCCCGTCGTACATCAACCATTGGGTCACGAAGTACGCGGCTTCGAGGATCACCAGCGCGACGGCGCCGACGACGCTGCCGAGCAGCACCTTCAAGATGATCAGCGGGGCCAGCAGGACCAGGTAGTCAATGAGCGACGCGCCCACTCGCTGTCCCCAATTGGCGAGCCCCAAATTGGTCAGCGTGTCTCTGTTGCCGGGCCCGGTGAGTTGTTGCCCGCACGAGAGACAGTACGCCTCGTTCCCCTCGGTCCCGCAGGTCGGACACTTCATGGTCGTTCACCCCTTGACGCGGTGTGGTTCATCTCCTGAGGCCTTTCGTGCTGGGGGTTGGATTCGTTCGCCACTACTGGCGCACGACGATGGTTCTGGCGAACATGTCGTGCAGGGTTTGCTTGGTCGGGGTGAACAAGGGGGCCAGGGCGTCGACGAGGGCGCAGAGTCCGACCATGGTCACCGCCGCGCCGCCCAGGACGACGAACACGCTGTAGAGGGCGACGAACCCGTAGCGGCGCAGTACCTGGTCCGGTGAGATTGGTCCCGCGTCAGCGGCGCTGCGCACACGAGTTCTCATCGCTCGGTTGCCAATGGTCTGGCCCGCTGGCCTGGTGAGCAGGGCGTACATGTAGATGCCCTCGATGAGTACTGCGGCGACGTCGGCGACGACGTAGTTCAGGGCGTTTCCCACGAGGCGGATGACGATCTCGGTGGGTACGAAAAGGATCAGGTTGTCGATCACGGTCGCGCCCACGCGCAGCCACCAGCCCGCGAGCACACCGCGCGAGGGGGGCGAGGATTGGCTGTTTACCGTGGCGGTGCCGCACACGCTGCAGTATGAACCAGTGGTTTCGGACTCGCAGTTCACGCATTGCACGCCACCATCTTGACCGAAAACGCCGGACGGCTCAGACGAAGGCTGCATTTACTGCCAATTGGCCCTACCGAGGGCCCGTGTCGAAGGGCGTAATCTGAGCGTGTGGAGACTCCAGAGCGCATCACCGACTCGGGTATCGCGATCAAGACCGTCTATGGCGCGACGGATCTGAAGGATTTCGACGAGGAGCGCCAACTAGGCGAACCGGGCAAGTACCCCTATACCCGAGGTGTCCAGCCCACCATGTACCGCGGTCGGCTCTGGACCATGCGCCAGTACGCGGGTTTCGGAACCGCCGAGGCGACCAATCAGCGCTTCAAGTTCTTACTCCAGGCGGGCCAGACGGGTCTGTCGTGCGCCTTTGACCTACCCACCCAGATGGGCTACGACGCGGACCACGTGCGTGCTGAAGGTGAAGTCGGCAAGGTCGGCGTCGCCATCTCCTCGCTCGAGGACATGCGCCTGCTGCTCGCGGGCCTACCGCTCAACGAGGTTACGACCTCGATGACCATTAATTCGACCGCCTCGACGTTGCTGCTTCTCTACCAGCTCGTTGGAGAGGAACAAGGGATTAAGGGCGACCAACTGCGCGGCACGATTCAAAACGACATCTTGAAGGAGTACGTGGCGCGCGGCACCTACATCTATCCGCCTCGCCCCTCGATGCGCCTCATCGTCGACACCTTTGCGTACTGCGAGAAGGAGATTCCGAACTGGAACACGATCTCGATCTCGGGCTACCACATCCGCGAAGCCGGTTCGACCGCGGTCCAGGAGATCGCCTTCACGCTCGCCAACGGCATTGCCTACGTCGAGGCGGCTCTGGCCGCGGGGCTTGTGCTCGACGACTTCGCTCCCCAGTTGAGCTTCTTCTTTAACGCGCACAACGACCTGTTCGAAGAAGTCGCGAAGTACCGCGCGGCGCGTCGACTCTGGGCTTCGATCATGCGCGACCGCTTCGGTGCGAAGAACCCCAAGTCGATGATGCTGCGCTTTCACACCCAGACCGGTGGTTCAACGCTCACCGCTCAGCAGCCCGAGACCAACATCGTGCGAGTCACGCTCCAGGCCCTGGCGGCGGCGCTCGGTGGCACCCAGAGCCTGCACACCAATGGATTCGACGAGGCGCTCGGACTGCCGACCGAGCACGCGGCCAAACTCGCCTTGAGGACCCAACAGGTCGTCGGCTTCGAGTCGGGCATCACCGACACGGTTGACCCACTCGCGGGTTCGTACTTCATCGAAGCGTTGACCGACGAGGTTGAAGAGCGAGCGCGCCAGTACATAAAGACCATCGACGACATGGGCGGTGCGGTAGCGGCGATCGAGTCGAACTACATGCAGAGCGAGATCGAGTCGGCCGCCTACGACTTCGCGCGCAAGGTGGAACGGGGCGACAAGGTCGTCGTTGGCGTGAATCGCTTCAGTGAGGAAGAGACCACCAAAGCCGACGTGTTCCCCGTGGACGTCCTCCAGCAAAATGCCCAGGTGGCGCGGGTGAAGGAATTGAAGACCAGGCGAGATCAGTCAGGCGTTCGCGCGGCCCTCGATGACTTGGCGATCGCGGCGAAGGGCTCGTCGAACCTGCTCTACCCGATGAAGATCGCCCTCGCGCGACTGGCGACGCTCGGCGAGGTCGCCGACGTCCTACGAGCGGAGTTCGGCGAGTACGAGCCCCACTAGGCGAGGGGTTCACCAAAGTGCTTGACGTCCGCGGGCGTCGAGTAGAAGTGGTGGGTCAACGCCTTCCACTGGTCGAACAGTTCAGAACTACGAAACGCGCTGTGCGCGTCGATCGACTCCCACTCAACGAGTAGCAGATAAATCGAACCGTCCTCGACCTGGCGGCGCACCTGAGCCCCGTGACAGTTCGGCGCAGACGTGATGATGGGCAGGGCCTCGAGCATGGAGGCCTCGAAGGCTTCCTCGTGGCCGTGGATGACGGGTAGCAGCGCGTGTTCGACGATCATGAGCGCAACAGTAACCGTTGACGCAGCGCGGGGTCGCGCGCCACGCCAATGGCGGTGAGCGATAGCGCGAGGGCGCCGTCGAGCACCGCTTGGTCGGCCGCCTCGGTGACGCAGGCGCGAGAGAACTCTGGCTGATGGTTCACGGCACCGTTGGTGGGAATAGCGAGGAGCGGGTGGATCGAGGGGACCGCGAGCGACACGTTGGCCATGTCGGTCGAGATGGTCGGTCGCGCGACGCCCGCGTCGTCGGGTTCGAAGCTTCGTCCGAGGGACTCGGCGGCGTGACGGTAGTGGGCGAGGATGTCCGGGTCGCTCTGCATGTGCGAAAAGGCGCTGCCCAGCTCTTCGATGCGGACCATGGTCCCCGTGGCGAGGGCGCCGGCCTCGAAGCAGGCGTTCACGCGTTCGCGCAGTGTGGCGAGGCGCTCGCTCGTCACCGACCTCGCCATGAAACGTCCGACGACGTGGCTCGGGATGATGTTGGCGGCCGACCCGCCTTCTTTGACGAAGCCGTGAAACTGGTCGCCCGGCGCGAGCTGCTGGCGCAGCAGCGCGAGGGCAACTTGGGAAATCGTGAGTGCGTCGAGTGCGTTGAGCCCTTCCCACGGCGCCGCCGAGGCGTGAGCCTCTTTACCCATGAAAGTCACGTCGAAGTGATCCACCGCGAGACATTGCGCCTCGAGGCGGTCGCTGGGCCAGGGGTGCACCATCATCGCGGCGTGCACGTCGTCAAAGAACCCCGCATTCAGCAGATCGATCTTGCCGCCGCCCCCCTCTTCGGAGGGCGTGCCGAGCACGATGACGCTCAGGTCGAGTTCGGAGGCGACGGCCGCGAGTCCAATGCCCGCACCCACCGACGAGGCCGCGATGATGTTGTGACCGCACGCGTGGCCCACGTCGGGTAATGCGTCGTACTCGGCGCAGAACACGAGGTGCAGACTGCCCGTGCCGTACGTGGCTCGAAAGGCAGTGGGTAAGTCCGCGACGCCACGCTCGAGCGTGAAGCCCGCCTTTTCGAGAACCGCGGCCACGGCTTGGGCACTCTCGAACTCCTCGTAGCCGAGTTCGGGATGGGCGTGTACGAAGTGACTGAGTTCGACGAGCTCAGCGCGCGCGCCGAGAATCGCGTCGCGCGCTTGATCCTCCACGCTCATTCAATGACCGCAATGACGTCACCGGCGCTTACCGAGTCGCCGGGCTTNNATCGTTTCTCCCGCTTCGACCTCTTGACCGACTTCGACCGACACCTTCACGATGGTTCCCTGCATGGGGACACTCACGGTGCCCGAACCGCTTCCCACGACGCCCGAGTGGTGCTGGCGACGCGGTTTCGCGGCCGTGGAATGAGCCCGGGGAAGGATTTCGTCGCTCGATTCGGGCACCCAAAGCGCGACGTTGACGCGGCGACCGTTGACCTCGGCGGTCACGTCCTTACGGACCGTGCCTTCGCCCACCGACACCGGCGCGTGACCGTAAACGGGAAGTTCACTGAAGTCCAGTTCCGACTCGACCCAGTTGGTCGAGTGCGTCGCGTTCACGAACTTCTCGTCGGTGAGGATCACGACGTCGGCGGGCAGCGTCGTCGCGACGCCTTCGATGACGGTCTCTTCAATGGCGCGCAGCAACCGAAGGCGGGCCTTCTCGCGGTCTAGACCCCACACGGCGAGTTTGGCGATGAGGTTGTCGTAGTACTGCGAGACGGTGTCGCCTTGCATGTAACCAGCGTCCAGACGGACCCCGGGGCCCGAAGGCTGGTCGAAGCGAGTGATGGTGCCCGGCGAGGGCGAGAAGCGCCCGCCCGCGGGGTCTTCGGCGTTGATACGTACTTCAATGGCGTGACCACGGTGCTGGATCTGTTCTTGGCCGAAGGAGATCTCCTCGCCCGAAGCGATTCGCAACTGCCATTCGACCAGGTCGAGTCCCGTAACCCATTCGGTGATCGGATGTTCGACCTGCAGACGCGTGTTCATCTCTAAGAAGAAGAACTCGCCTCCTTGGTACATGAACTCAACGGTGCCCGCGTTCACGTATCCGCAGGCGCGCGAAACCTTGACCGCGGCTTCGCCCATTGCTTGACGAATCTCGTCGGGGAAGTTGGGTGCGGGTGACTCTTCGACGAGCTTCTGGTGGCGACGCTGGGCCGAGCAGTCACGTTCGCCCAGCCAAAGGACGTTGTCGTGGGTGTCCGCGAGGATCTGCATTTCGATGTGTCGAGGCCACGTCAAGTACTTCTCGAGGTAGCACTCGGAACGCCCGAAGTAACTGAGTGACTCGCGTTGTGCGCTCTCGAGGGCCTCACTGGCCTCTTCGGGACCGTTAACGACCTTCATGCCTCGCCCGCCGCCACCGAAGGCGGCCTTGATCGCGACCGGCCAGCCGACNNCCCATGACCTCGATTGCTTCGGGAGGCGGACCAATGAACTTGACGCCCATGTCGGTGATCGCGCGCGCGAAGTCGGTGTTCTCCGAGTAAAAACCGTAGCCCGGGTGCACCGCGTCGGCGCCACTGCGCGTAATGACGTCAAGGATTGCCGGGGTATTGAGGTAGCTCTCGGTGGCGGTGGCGCCTCCGAGCGAGTAGGCCTCGTCCGCGAGGCGCACGTGCAGCGCGTCACGATCCAGGTCAGAGTAGACCGCGACCGTGGTAATCCCCATCTCACGACAGGTCCGCATCACTCGGACCGCAATTTCACCTCGGTTGGCGATCAGGACTTTCTTTAACACGAGAACCTCCGTACGGGGACCGTCTTTTTCTATCACCCGTCACCCAAACCCTAATGTTTGGGTGTGAACCCCATTATGTGGCGAATAGAGCACTTCGACCAAATCGACTCTACGAATACGTGGCTGGGAGAAAAAGCCCGCCACGGCGCCGCCGAAGGAACCGTCGCGTACGCGGACTTCCAGACGGCGGGCCGGGGCCGTCTGGATCGGGTCTGGGAGGCGACACCCGGTTCGTCGCTCCTGTGCTCGATACTCCTGCGCCCGCCATTGGGCGAGGGTGAACTTCAACTGGCGGTGGCGTGCGTGGCGCTCGGAGCGCGCGCCGCCCTCGTGCGCCTCTGTGGCGTGCGACCCGACCTCAAGTGGCCGAACGACCTGATGGTGGGCGAGAAGAAGCTGGCCGGGCTACTCGCCGAGGTGGTGGTGACCAGCGACGGTTTTGCCATGGTGGTCGGCCTCGGGGTCAACCTCAAGTCGTCGGGTTCGAGTGACGAGCGCGCCACCAACGTCCTCGCCGAAGCGGGGGTCACCATTACTCCTCGGGCGTTGCTCGACATACTGCTCGAAGAGGTCGAATGGCGCCGACGCGCGCTCGAGAACGGAGAAGGCACGATGCGACTACGCGAGGAGTACGAGCGTTCGCTCGCCACCCTTGGACGCGTCGTGCGGGTCCAGACCCACGACGACGTGTTCGTGGGTGAAGCAATCGGTGTCGACCACGCCGGAAGACTAGTCGTCCAGGTTGGCGCGACGAGGCGGACTTTTGACGCGGGCGACGTCGTGCACGTGCGAGGCGAAACCTCATGAGCCCCGCGATGCGAGTGCTGGTGACCGGTGCCGCTGGTCAGGTGGGGGTGGACTTGGTCGACACGCTGCGCGCGCTGAAGCCGCCCGGCGCCGATCCAAGCTTCCAGCCCGACGCCAAGCCCGTGGGCGACGACGAGTTCGCCGTCTTCGCTCTTACGCGGCACGAACTCGACATCACGAATCGCGATGTCCTACGTAGCGCGATCGCCACGACGCGACCCGAGGTCATCGTGCACCTGGCCGCCTACACCCAAGTCGACAAGGCCGAAAGCGACCACGTCACCTGTTTCGCGGTGAACGCACAGGCGACCGAGACCATGTCGCTCGCCGCGCACGACGTGGGGGCGCACCTCATCACGATCTCCACGGACTACGTCTTTGACGGCACGAAAGGCACTGGGTACGTCGAGGACGACGTGACGAATCCGCTGAACGTGTACGGTGCCTCCAAACGAGCGGGCGAGTTGCTCTGCGCCAGCGACGACACGATCATGCGCGTCTCGTGGGTGATGGGCGTGCGGGGCAAGAACGTGCTGCACGTCATCGCGGAACGAGCAGCCATGGGTGAGACGGTACGGTTTGTCGATGACCAAGTGGGGACCGTCACGCTGGCGAGCGACATGGCGCGCGCCCTGGTGACGACGGTGCGTGAACGTCCGGGTGGTTATTGGCACGTGGCGAACACCGGCACGACGAGTTGGTTCGAGGTCGCCAAGTACGCGGGCAGCCTGCTCGGTCGAGGGGAGGACTTCGCGACACCGATTCTCACGAGCGAGCTCGAGCCAAGACCCGCGGCGACCCGGCCGGCGCGAAGTGACCTCGACACCGCGAAGTGGCGCGGGCAATGGGCGGCTCTGCCGTCCTGGCGCGAGGGTGTCGCGCGTTTGCTTGGCGAACGCGACCGACGGGTACAAACGTGAGCGAAACCATCTCGTCAAGGGTCTCGGCGGTCGTCGTCGACTATCACGCCGGCGATGCCCTGGGAGCTTGCATTGACTCGTTGCACGCCAACGGCGTCACCCACGTCGTCGTGGTGGAGAACGGCGAAGAGGGATCCAGTCCGCCCGCGCTCGCACAGCGCGACGTCGTACTCGTCACCCCCCGGTTGAACCTGGGTTACGGTCGCGGGGTCAATCGCGGGGCTGCGGCGGGTGCACGACTGGAGTACCTGCTCGTGTCGAATCCCGACGTGGAGATGCACGAGAATTCCGTGGCGCTGATGGTGGCGTACCTCGATTCGCACCCGGGCGTCGGGCTCGTCGGCCCTCAGATCCTTCGTCCCGACCGCACGGTCTACCCATCCCAACGTGTCTTTCCTAACTTCTGGCTCGCCGGGTTGCACGCGCTGCTCTCGCCGGTNNGACGAGCGCTACTTCATGTTCGCCGAGGACATGGCGCTGTGCTGGCAGGTGCGTGAAGTGGGTTCGACGGTGGCGTCAATTCGCGAAGCCACGGTGACCCACCTCGAGGGTCTGTCGCGCAGTCGCGAGTCGCGGGCCATGCTCATTGCCCACCATCGCAGCGCTTTGCGCTTCGAATGGCAGACCGCCAAGGGGTTTCGACGGGTACTGGCCCCGGTGGCGTCCTTGGTGCTCGGGCTACGGCTGTGCGTGGTCCTGATCACCGGCCGTTCCTAGGCGCTCGACCGATACCAATAATTAGGGCGAAGGCCTAGGATGTCACCAGGGCTGCGGGTGGTCTGTGGTTGCAAGTCGATGCCAGCCGCGGGCTAAACGACCCACGTAAGGCGTCTTATGGACGCTGAGCATGGCGCGGTTTAGAAGTAAGTCCTGCCTCGGGACGATCAAGGTGATCGCCACGAGAGCCGGTGAAGTGTGCGACGTCGTCGCCGGAGAGCCTCGTGCTGCCGGTGGCGCGCACGGACATCGCCGCAGGCAAGTGTGGGGTCAAAGACCAGGTCAGCACTCGCAGCCCCTAGAAAGTTCGACCACGACCGGTAGGGTTACATACCATGAGTTTGTTTCAGAAGGTCCTCAAGGCGGGAGAGGGAAAGCGAGTACGTCAGCTCGCTGAACTCGTCGCGCCCATCAACGCCCTCAGTGACGAGATGGCCGCACTCAGCGACGAGCAATTGCGCGACAAGACCGTGGAGTTCCGCAAGCGCCTCGCCGAGGGCGAGACGCTGGACGACCTGTTGTTCGAGGCGTTCGCGGTGGTTCGCGAAGGCGCCACGCGCGTGCTCGGACAGCGTCACTACGACGAGCAGTTGATGGGTGGTATCGCCCTGCACTTCGGTTGGATCGCAGAAATGAAGACCGGTGAAGGTAAGACCTTGGTGTCGACCCTCCCGGTCTATCTGAACGCGCTCGAGAATAAGGGCGTGCACGTGGTCACGGTGAACGACTACCTCGCCACGCGTGACGCCAACTGGATGGGGGCGCTGCATCGGTTCCTTGGGCTGAGCGTGGGACGAGTGGGTCCCGATCTGTCCGAATTCGATGAGAAGCGCGAGGCTTACCAGAGCGACGTCACCTACGGCACCAATACCGAGTTCGGCTTCGACTACCTACGCGACAACATGGCCCGGCGCAAGGAGCACATGGTCCAGCGTGGTCACCACTACGCCATTGTCGACGAAGTCGACTCTATTTTGATCGACGAAGCTCGTACGCCGTTGATCATCTCGGGACCCGCCGCAGACGTCACCAAGCTCTACTACCAGTTCGCCTCGATTGTCCGCTCTCTCTCTCGAGACGTTGACTACGAAGTCGACGAGGAGAAGAAGACCGTCGTGCCCACTGAAGAGGGTATCGAGAAAGTCGAGAAGCTGCTCGGTGTCGCCAATCTCTACGACGCGGTTGCGACCAACTACGTCCACCAACTCGGTCAAGCGCTGCGGGCCAAGGAACTCTTTCACCGCGACAAGGACTACCTCGTCGACGGCGGCGTCGTGAAGATCGTCGATGAATTCACGGGTCGCACCCTTGACGGGCGACGTTGGTCCGACGGTCTGCACCAGGCGGTCGAGGCGAAAGAGCGCGTGCGCATCCAAGAGGAGAACCACACCTGGGCGACCGTGACCCTGCAGAACTACTTCCGGCTCTACGAGAAGTTGGCTGGCATGACCGGTACGGCCGAGACGGAGGCGGGTGAGTTCGGTAGTACCTACTCGCTGTCCGTGGTACCGATCCCGACGCATCGAGCCAACATCCGTCTCGACGAGCCGGACCTGATCTATAAGACCGAAGCCGCCAAGTTCAAGTCGATCGTCGAAGAGGTCCGCGAGCGTAGCGAGAAGGGTCAGCCGGTGCTCTTGGGTACCGCCTCGGTCGAGAAATCCGAGCTCCTCTCGCGCGAGTTGGACAAGGCTGGTGTGCCCCACGAGGTCTTGAACGCCAAGCAGCACTTCCGTGAAGCCGAGATTGTCGCCCAGGCGGGTGCTCTGCACGCCGTGACGGTGGCGACGAACATGGCTGGTCGTGGTGTTGACGTCATCCTCGGTGGCAACGCCGAGGGTCTCGCCAACCGTGAAGCGCTCGGACGCGGACTCGAGCCGGGTACTGAGGAATACGACGCGGCTTACCAGGTCGCCCTCGCGAAGTACAAGCCAATCTGCGAGGCCGAAGGCGACAAGGTTCGCGAGTTGGGCGGGCTCTACGTGCTGGGCTCGGAGCGGCACGAATCTCGTCGAATCGACAACCAGTTGCGAGGACGCTCGGGTCGCCAAGGCGATCCCGGCGAGAGTCGTTTCTTTCTTTCGCTCGAAGACGACCTGTTGCGACTCTTCGCCACGGGGGCGGTCTCGTGGGTCATGGATCGCGCGATGCCCGAGAATGAAGCCATTGAGGCAAAGATGGTCTCGCGGGCCATTGAACGGGCGCAGAACACCGTCGAGGGTCGCAACGCCGAAATCCGCAAAGACGTGCTGAAGTACGACGAAGTCATGAACGAGCAGCGCAAGGTCATCTACGCTCGTCGCCAGCAGGTCATCGACGGTGAGGACATTCACGACGCCACTCTCGTGCTCGTCGAAGAAGTACTCACGAACTTCGTCGAAGAGCGTCTCGAAGGCTCCTTCTCCGAGGAGTGGGACCTCGCGGGATTACTCAACGAACTTCAGATCTACACGCCGACCCAACTCGGCGTGGATGCTCTGAGTGGCTACGAGGACATCGACGACGTGATCGCGGTCATCGTCGACGAGGCGGTGGCCCAGTACGAGAAGAAGTGCGAGAACTTTCCCGGTGGCATCGACACCGCCAAGGACATCGAGCGTGACGTCATGCTTCAGATCCTCGATCAGCGCTGGCGTGAGAATCTGTCGGACATGGACTACCTACGCGACGGTATCCACCTACGTCAGGTCGCCAACACCGACCCGCTCTCCGCGTGGCAAAAAGAGGGTTACCTGATGTTCGAGCACCTGCTCGAGGCGGTCGACACCGACTACGTGCGCTACATCACCCACGTCGAGGCGCAGATCGAGCCCGCCCCCGGTGACGAAGGTCTCGAACGCGCGTCGACCAACGCCGAACAGGTCGCCCCGGGCGGTGCGGAACTCCCGTCGCACAAGACGTCAACGACCGCCGCGCCAAAGCAGCGCGACAAGATCGGAAGAAACGATCCGTGTTGGTGTGGCTCGGGTCGGAAGTTCAAGCAGTGCCATGGCCGATCCTAAGGCGGAGAATTCCCTTCGCGATGCGCAAGGTGCCCTCGAGGAACTCGAGAGTCGGTGGCGTGCCGCCAAGGAGTACTTGAAGATCGACCTGAGTCGCGTGCGCCGCGAGGCGCTGAGCGTCGAAGTAGCCGACCCGGACCTTTGGGAGAACCAGGAGCGCGCCCGAGAAGTCACGACCGAACTCGGCCGTTTGAACAACGATCTCGAACTCTTTGACGGATTGCGTCGTGACCTCGACGACAGCGTCGTTCTGGTGGAGTTCTCGCGCGAAGCGCTCGTGGAGGGTGAAGCGGACTGGGCCCTGCTCGATGAGCTCGCGAGCAGCGTCGCCAAGCTCGAGCGCGAGGTCGCTGCGCTCGAAACCCAGAGTCTCTTCAGCGGCCAGTATGACCAGAACGACGCGATCGTCGAACTTCACGCCGGTGCGGGTGGCACTGACGCCCAGGACTGGACCGAGATGCTGCTTCGCATGTATTCGCGCTGGGCTGAACGACGCGGCTTCGGCGTCGAGTTTGACGAAGTCACCGAAGGCCAAGAGGCGGGATTGCTCTCGGCCACCTTCATCGTCAAGGGCCGATTCGCCTACGGCTGGCTGTCGGCCGAGCGTGGCGTGCACCGTCTCGTTCGCATAAGTCCCTTCGATTCCCAGGCGCGTCGACAGACGAGTTTCGCCAGCTTCGAAGTCACCCCCTTGCTGAATGATGACGCGGGTGAGGTCGAGATCGACGAGAAGGACCTGCGTATTGACACTTACCGATCCTCGGGCGCCGGGGGACAGCACGTGAACAAGACCGACTCGGCGATTCGCATCACGCACCTGCCCACCAACATCGTGGTCAGTTGTCAGAACGAACGAAGCCAACACCAAAACCGGGCGCGTGCGATGCAGATCCTGGAGGCGAAGCTGGCCGAGCGAGCACGCGTTGAGCGTCAAGCGCAAATGGATGCGCTGAGCGGCAACCGCGGCGACAACGCCTGGGGCTCGCAGATTCGCAGTTACGTCCAGGCGCCCTATCAACTGGTGAAGGATCATCGCACGGACTACGAGACTGGAAACGTCGACGCGGTGCTCGACGGTGATCTTGATTCATTCATGGAAGCCGAACTACGACGTCAGAGAGCTCGAACATAAGAAGTTCAGAACCCTTGGAACTGGGGGATTTCGTGGCGCCAGCGTGCGTAGGGGCCAAACTAGAATGAAAGGTGCCTAGATCGGCGAGTTCGCTGATTCCATCCAAACCTGAAGGGGTATGTTCGTGATTCGTTTCGAAGGCGTCTCTAAGACGTATAAGAACGGCACCCCCGCGCTGGTGGACATTTCGCTCAACATCGACAAGGGTGAATTCGTGTTCCTGGTCGGAGCGTCGGGATCGGGAAAGACCACTTTCCTGCGCCTTTTGCTTCGCGAGGAGTTGCCCGACCAGGGCCGCATACTCGAGGCCGGTCGCGACATCGGGGAGTTGCCCAAGTGGCGCGTCCCCTACCTTCGCCGCAACATTGGCTGCGTCTTCCAGGATTTTCGCCTGCTCCCCAACAAGACCGTCTTCGAGAACGTGGCCTTCGCCCTCGAGGTGATCGGGCGGCCGCGTTCGACCGTCGAGAGCCAGGTTCCCCAGATCCTCGAGTTGGTCGGTCTCACCGATAAATCGCGCAACCTGCCTAGTGAACTCTCGGGTGGTGAGCAGCAACGGGTGGCCGTCGCGCGAGCGTTCGTGAACCGCCCGCTCATCCTGCTCGCCGACGAGCCCACGGGTAACCTTGACCCCGCCAATTCCGAGTCGATCATGGCGTTGCTCGAGCGCATCAACCGCACGGGCACGACCGTGGTCATGGCGACCCACGACAAGGCCCTGGTGGACCGCATGCGTCGGCGAGTCATCGAACTGGACAAGGGTGAGATGATCCGCGACCAGGTTCGCGGTGTCTACGGGATAGACGAAGGGGCGATTCTCTAGTGCGCGTGTACCTTCGTTACGCCCTGAAAGAGACCATTGGCAACCTCTGGCGAAATCGGATGATGACCATCGCGGCGGTGCTCACGGTCGCCGTGTCGCTCTCGCTGGTGGGCTCGGCGCTGCTACTCAAACAGAGCGCCGCGCAAGCCTCCGCGCAGTGGCAGCAGGGCACTCGAGTCACCATCTGGATGGAGCCCACCGCGTCCCCGAACGAGATTGCGAGCGTACAGAGCCAACTCGCGGACCTGCCCATCGTGAAGAGTTGCATCTACTACACCCAACAACAGGACTTTCAAGAGGCCATCAAGCTGCTGCCCCAGTCGGAGTCCTCGGTCCTCACCGCATCAGAGGTACCCTCCTCGTTTCGCTGCGTGCCTACGGTGCCTTCGAACGCGTTCGTCGTGGAGTCGACCTTCTCTTCCCAACCCGGCGTCTACAGCGTCACCGCGCCCGAGCAACAGATTCGTGAGATGAATCACGCCATTCGCATCATCCAGATCGTGTTCCTCGCCTTGGCGGGTGTGCTCTTGCTCTCAGCGACGGTGCTGATTCTCAATACGATTCGCATGGCGATTTTCTCGCGCCGACGCGAAGTCTCGGTGATGAAACTCGTCGGCGCGACGAACTGGTTCATCCGCATTCCCTACATCACCGAAGGGTTCATCCAAGGTCTGTTGGGTTCAGTGGTGGCGATGCTCGCGGTGACTGCGCTTCACACTTGGTACCCGCTGCACAATGAGTTCCAACTCGACACGAGTGCGTTGCTGGGCACGAACGCTGTCGTGCTGATCGTGGGCGTGGTCATTGGCTCAGTCGGATCGGCCATTGCGATACGTCGCTTCCTTGACGTCTAGGACCGATTACGCCTGCTCGTCGAAATCGATAGCGAGCGAGTTCACGCAGTAGCGAAGTCCCGTGGGCGTCGGACCGTCATTAAAGACGTGGCCCAGATGCCCGCCACACCTTGAGCAGAGTATCTCGGTGCGTTCACGCAGCAGCGATCGATCCGAGCGTTCGACGATCGTGCCCGGTTCGCACGCGTCAAAGCTCGGCCATCCGCAACCCGAGTCGAACTTCTGAGCACTCGTGAAGAGTCGCTGGCCGCATCCGCCACAGGTGAAGACACCATTAGCGTCGAGGTTCAACAATGAGCCGCTGAAGGGCGCCTCGGTGGCGGCTTGGCGAAGGACCGCGAAGCGATCAGGCTCGAGTTGTGCGCGCCACTCGTCGTCGGACTTGTCCACGTCGTAGTTCATCTCTGCACAGTAACGGCGTCTTCGTCCTCTGGCTCAATAGAAGCGAGGCTGGGGTGATTCTGGAAGCACTCGGGGAAATTCCGGCTTATCGTTCAAGAGCCTCGAGAAGGCGTTGGCGAGCCCTTCGGGGTCAAGCCCGATCTCGGCGAGCAGGGCGTCGGGTCGGTGGTGCTCGAGAAAGGCCCGCGGAACGCCGAGGATCCTCGTAGAAGGGAAAGGGCGATCGAACTCTTGGGCGCGATTGCGAACCGCCGAGACCATCAAGGTTCCCGCACCACCGTGGCGGGTACCGTCTTCGACGGTGATGACGCGATCGTGGTCGAGCGCGTCGTCAATCATGTCCTGATCGGGCGGGAGCACGCGTACGTCATAGAGCGTGATTCGTGAGCGTTCGATGCCCATCTGTTCGAGCGCGCGCCGACTGTTGGGCGCCATCTTTCCGACCGCGAGCACGCAGAGCGACCCGTCGCCGCGTTCGACGAGGCGAGCCTTGAGGCCTTCGCCGATCTTGTTGTCGAATGGCTGGGGGAGCGTCTTGGGAAAACGAATCGCCGTCGGAGCCGACATCGACAGCGCGGTCGCCATCATCTCGGGGATCTCTTCGGCGCTCGAGGGCGCGAAAATGGTCATGTTCGGAATAGCGAGACACAAGGCGATGTCCAGGACTCCGTGGTGGCTCGGACCGTCATCGCCCGTGATGCCCGCGCGGTCGAAGACGAAGAGCACGGGCAGGTTGAGCAGTCCCACGTCGAGGTGCGCCTGGTCGAATGCCCGCGAGAAGAACGTCGAGTAAATCGCGACGACGGGCTTGAGACCGCCCATCGCCATGCCAGCGGCCGCGGTGACCGCGTGCTGCTCGGCGATGCCCACGTCAAAAAAGCGACTCGGGAAGCGATCCTGGAATCCCAGGAGCCCGGTGGGACCCGCCATGGCCGCGGTGATGGCGACTACCCGATCGTCGGCGCTCGCCAGCGCGATGAGAGAGTTAGAGAAAGCCTGAGTGAACGATTGAGGTGCCACTTCCTCCTCGTTGAGTCGTGGCGGCAATTTGTAGTCGTGCATCTTCAAGTTGTCACTCGTGGCAGGAGCGTAGCCACGTCCCTTTTCGGTGAGCACGTGCACGACGATCGGTCCGTCCCACTGCGCCGCACTCTTGAGCACGGTTTCGAGCTGTTCAATGTTGTGGCCGTCGACGGGACCGACGTATCGAACGCCAAGGTTCTCAAAGAAGGTGTGCGGTGTGACCATCTCGCGCACCACCGAGGTGAAACCATCGATACCCAGGTACGCGGCTCGACCGCCCGGCAGGCGCGGAATCGAGTGTCGGACGCGATCGCGAAGCGTGAGATAGTGCTTGTTCAGGCGCAGCGTGGTCAGTGAAGTGGAAAGTTTCGAGATGGTTGGAGCGTAACTACGTCCATTGTCGTTGAGCACGATCACTACGCGCTGATTCGAAACGCCAAGATTGTTGAGCGCTTCGTAGGCCATTCCACCCGTGAGTGAACCGTCGCCGACGATCGCCACGACGTGGCGCTGGCCGCCGTGTCCGACGAGTTCCTTCTTTTGTTCGAGCGCGACCGAGAGGCCATGGGCGTAGGAGAGGGCCGTCGAGGCGTGCGAGGATTCGATCCAGTCGTGCTCGCTCTCTGAGCGATTGGGATAGCCCGAGAGACCACCGCGCTGGCGTAGACCCTTGAAGCCGTAGCGGCGACCGGTGAGCAACTTGTGGACGTAAGCCTGGTGACCGGTATCCCACAGCAGGATGTCCTTGGGGGACTCGAAGACCCGGTGCAGGGCGATGGTCAGTTCGACGACTCCTAGGTTTGAGCCGAGGTGTCCCCCGGTGGTTTTGACCGTCGAGATGATGAATTCGCGGATCTCGGCACTCAGTTTGTTGAGTTCTTGGTAGGTGAGGCCCTGGAGGTCGGCGGGAGTTTCAATGGACGACAAAATCACTCTCTTACCCTACTTCCGGGTAAGCGCAAACTGATCTGAATACGAGTCGCCAGAAAGCGACGAAGGGCCAGAATCACCCCTTGCGTGAAAGAAATCACGAAGCAGGACGGCTTAGCCGTTCAGTGCGTAGACCACCGACACCTGGTCGGTCACCGTCTGGGTCCCGGCTTGCACCGGAACGACGGAGGACGATTTGCCCGCTGAAGCGTTGAACACCGGCGTTGGCACCGTCGAACCACTCGTGCTCTCCTGATCGGTCACGTGAACGATCGAACCGACGCTCTCACCGGCGGCCTTAGCGATGTCGTTCGCCTCGGTGTAGGCGTTCTTCATCGCCGCCGTGCGAGCCTTCTGATAGAGGCCGTTCTGGTTGGAAATGGAATACTCGAAGTTGCTGAGTTGGACGCCGTTGCCCGCGGCGTTCGTGGCGGCGTCGAGTGCGGCACCGGCCTTGCTGATCTCGTGCAGGGTCACGTTGAGATCGTCTTGGGCGGTGTAGCCAGTCACGACGCCGTTGTTATTCGTGTTCTGATAGATGTTGAGACCCGACGTCTGCATGTTGCGCTTGGTGATGCCGCTCTTGATCAACGCCGCCTCGAGCGCGGCCACTCGGGTGTTGTTCGCGGCGAGTGCGTTAGAAGCGTTCTTCGCGACGCTGCTCACGCCAATCTGAAAGTTCAAAGTGTTAGGAGTTCCCATCGCGGTGCCCGTTCCGGTCACCGAGACCGTGGAACGCGCTGACGAAGACGAGGTGCGCCCCAGGGCCACGGCGCTGAGAATGTCGCCGAGGAGCACCAGTAGCGCGATGATTAGCACGACGACCAGCGCCCCGCGTCGACGCGCCCTCCACGCACCGTGACGAGTCTCGTGTCCGTTTTCCTCGTGGTTGTTGTCGCCGTCACTCATTAGTTCTCCCTTACGTTGCGTTTCCTACGGCCTGGTTCTTTGGAATGATTTCACCGTGGCCGTAATGGAAATAGTTCACGCTTCGACTACATCACACTAACGGCGTGGACTTAGCCGATTCTTATCTCAAAAGTATTACGACTTCGTGTCGAAGGTACGCGAAAACGAGGCCTTTTCGCGGGACAAAATTAATCGCGCGGTACGATGGTCACCATGTCGGACACACTCGTGAGCAAGGAAGTTCTCGAGAACACTCTCGCGCAAGCGATGTCTCGCGGCGGTGAATTCGCCGAGGTGTTCGTCGAAGATCGCGCGACGTCCTCGGCCGTGCTTGATCAGCGCCGAATTGAAGAGCTCAGCTCGGGACGAGACCGAGGAGCGGGCATCCGCGTCGTCGTCGGCGAAACGACAGGCTTCGCACACACGGCCGACCTCTCGGAAAGTGGACTTCTCGCAGCCGCCCAGGCGGCGGCCGCCGTCGCACGCGAAGGTGGCGGCGGCGTACGTGAGATCGCTCTGGGTCCACTGACGCACTATCCGACGCACGCCACGATGCTTCCGGCCGACGTCGATAAGGCGCGCAAGATTGACTTGTTGCGTCACGCTGATGACGTCGCACGTTCGCAGGGTCCGTCGGTCACTCAGGTTCAGGTCGCTCTCGGGGATTCGAGTCGGCATTTCGTCGTCGCAAATTCCGAGGGTGTGTACGCGTCAGACCATCAGATTCGAACTCGCTTCAATATCTCTTGTGTTGCGACGGGTGACACGGGAATGCAGACCGGCTACCGGCCGATCGCGGGCACCAGAGGTTTTGAATTACTCAGCGAAGGTGCGGTAGAAGAGGCGGCCCGCGGTGCGGCCCAGCAGGCGATCACCAAACTCGACGCTCGTCCGGCACCATCGGGCGATTTTCCGGTCGTGCTGGCGGGGGGTTCGGGGGGAATCTTGTTCCACGAGGCGTGCGGCCACGGACTCGAGGCGGACGCGATCTTGAAGCACGCGTCGGTCTATACGGGAAAAGTCGGACAGCAGGTGGCGAGCTCGCTAGTTACCTTGGTCGATGACGGCACCGTGACCGGCGAGTGGGGTTATTTGGCGCTCGACGACGAAGGTCGTCCGAGTGCGCGTAACGTACTCATCGAGAACGGTGTCTTGACCGACTACATGTGGGATTATTTGCGCTCCCGCAAGGAAGGTCGGGTCTCTTCGGGAAATGGACGTCGCCAGAGTTATCAGTACCTTCCCATGGTGCGCATGACCAACACGTACTTGCTCGAAGGCACGTCCGACGCTGACGAGATAATCGCCCAGACGCCACGTGGCGTGTACGTGGCCCAACTCGGAGGTGGCCAGGTCAACACCGCCACGGGAGACTTCGTGTTCGGTATGACGTCGGCGTTCCTGATCGAAGATGGCAAGATCACGGCACCACTGCGTGATTGCAACCTCATTGGTAACGGTCCCGAGGTGCTCAAACGGGTCGACGCGGTGGCGAACGACTTCTCAATGATGCCAGGCACGTGCGGTAAGGACGGCCAGCAGGTGCCGGTGGGGACGGGCCAAGCGACCATGCGACTCACGAGCGTGACCATTGGTGGCACAGCGTCATGACATTGCTCGAACAGGCGACTCGCATCCTCGAATCGGCTACCCCGGGAGAGGAAATCGAGGTCTATCTCTCGAGCGGCGTCGACACCGAGATTCAGGCGTATCAGGGGGAGGTCGAGAATCTCTCGACCGCAAGTTCTTCGGGTGTAGGTATACGGGTGTTGCGTGACAGTGCGGGCGGTGCCCAGGTGGGCGTCGCGTGGGCGGGCTCGCTCGAGCTCGAGGCGATTTACGACGCCCTGCGTGAAGCCCGTGATAACGCCCGTTTCGCGACCGAGGACGAATACATTGCCTTTGCGCGCCCCGATGGTGTCACGCCCGCGGACCTCACGCTCGCCGATAAGTCCGTGCTCTCGACCTCGCTCGATGAGAAGATCGCGATGGCCATTGAACTCGAACGTCTGGTTCGCTCGGGTGACGACCGCATCCGCCAGGTGGACTCGGCGAACTACTCGGATTACGTCGCTGAAGCGGTCATCGTGTCCACTACTGGTATCAAGGCCGCCTACGAGCGATCGGGCGCCTACGTGTCGGTCGAGGCGATAGCGACCGATGGCACTGGCGACCAGACCGGATGGGGACTCAGCGCGGGCCGGTCGCCCGGCGATCTCGACATCAACGTGGCGGCCACTGATGCGGTCTCTCGTGCCACACGCATGTTGGGTGCGCTTAAGCCCGCGTCGATGCGCTGCACGGCGGTCTTTGATCCGCGCAGCACCGCGACGCTGCTTTCGATTATTGGCGGGGCACTGAGTGGGGAGGCGGTGAACTACGGACGATCGTTCTTCGCCGACCGGATCGGCGAGGACGTCGCGTCCTCAATGTTCACGTTGCTCGACGATCCGACCGACCCGCGACACTTCTCGGCGAGCGTTTTTGACGGCGAGGGCCTCTCGTGTCGTCGAAACGTGCTCATCGAGGACGGGCGCCTCAGGGCTTTCGTGTACGACACCGTCTCGGCGCGTCGAGCCGGCACCGTGTCGACGGGCAGTGCCGTTCGCAGTGGCATCGCTGGTTCTCCCTCGGCCGGGTGTCGCGCGCTGCAACTCATGGCGGGTGACGTCAACCAGGCTGAGATCTTTCGACGCGTGGGTAACGGAATATTCGTCGAATCGCTCACGGGCGTCCATTCAGGCGTGAACCCGATTTCGGGCGATTTCTCGGTCGGTGTGACCGGTCTCATGATTCGCGATGGCGAACTCGCCGAACCGGTGCGTGAGATCACCGTCGCTTCGACGCTTCAGCGTATGTTGCTCGACATCGTTCTCGTGGGCAATGACGTCGAATGGCTGCCCGCGAGCGCGGCGGGACAGTCGCTCGCCATCGAAGGGATTACGGTTTCGGGCTCTTAGTCCGTGCTCGTGGTGCTCGTGGTACTGGGAGCGGGAGTGCTCTTCTCGGTCGTGGCGGCGGGAGCGGGTGTTGACGCTGGTGTGCTCGGGGTCGTCGGCGTGGCGCTCGAGCTCTTGCCACGGCTGTCGTTCTTGTAAAAGCCGCTGCCCTTAAAGACGATCCCGACGGCGGAGAATACCTTGCGTAGTTCGCCCCCGCAGTTCGCGCAAACCGTGAGGTCGGGGTCCGAGAACTTCTGGACCGCTTCGACGCGCTGGTGGCACGACTGGCACTCGTATTCGTAGGTTGGCATGGTGACTCCTGAGGCACGCGACGACCAGAGCAGTGTACCGGGCGTCGTTGCCTGGCCNNCTCAATGGAGCTTTTCCGCGCGATCTGGGACCCTCAGAGGTCAGCGCCCGTCGGGCGCTCGCGCGTTGTCGGGTGAACATGCTCGCTGCCACTACCGCCAGCGTCGCGGCCAACGCCATGAACAAGGGTGACGTGCTCGCGACGGCGCGCGTGGCGGGAATGCAGGCCGCAAAGCAAGCGGCCGCGCTGTTGCCAATGTCCCACCCGGTGCTCGTGGGCAACGTCCACGTGAACTTCGTCATCGCGGACACCCACATTGACGTGGAGGCGAGTGTCGATACCGTGGACCGCACGGGCGTCGAAATGGAGGCCCTCATGGCGGTCACCGTCGCGGCCCTGACGATCTATGACATGTGCAAGTCCACCGATCGCACCATGACTATCGAAGAAGTGGCCCTGTGGGAGAAATCGGGAGGGCGTTCGGGAACGTGGCGGCGCGAAGAGGCTCTGCTCGAGGACCAGAAGAAAGCCGGGCACTGACCATCGGGCCACGCTGTCACAGTGCGCCGCTACCCTCGGAGTGGTGAAGTGGGACCAGTGAGCAACATCCGCGGGGGTATCGAGCAGAGTCGCGAACGCCTGGTGGCACTCGTGTTGTTGCTGCAACGAGCCTGGAGCGACGGGCGTCCTCTCACCCAAGAAGAGATCATTCGCGAACTCAAGGTCGATGAGTACCCGGTGTCTTCCAAGGGTCCCAAGAAAATCCGCGCCTACGAGGGAAACGAAGGGGCCGTACGTCAGAAGTTCGAGCGCGACAAGGCCCGTATTCGCGACTTGGGCTTTGAGATCGAGACGGTCACCTTGCCCGACGACAGCATTGGTTACCGGGTGGACCCCGCGAGTGGCTACGCGCCGGTAATCCACTTCGACGGGGCCGAACAACGCGTGGTGCAACTGAGCCTTCGCTTCTGTGGCTTCGGATCCTCGGGCGCCTTCAGCGTCTTTAATGAGACGCCTGCGAGCGAGGGCGGCCTTGAGTTCTCCGCCTACTACACCCCGGTCGTGCGCGCTCTTCGGATGCGTCGCGCCTTGCGCTTTGGCTACCAGTCCTCGACCAACAAGGATCGAGAGGTCGAGCCACTCGTGATCGACGTCCTGAATGGGATTTCGTACCTGGTGGCGCGGGTGAGGGGTTCCGGCGAGATCAAGGGATACCGATTCTCGCGCATGACGTCGATGCCCGAGGTCCTCGCGGGCACGTTCGAGGTTGACGATGAGGTGCTCGAACTCGCCCGGGCCTGGCGCGCCGAATTCCAAAAGACCCCGACACCCATCGACGTCGTCGTGACGACCAACGCCAACTACGCGGACCTGCTCGTGCGTCAGTACCCCGCTGCGCTCGCCGCCACCAAGAAGGAGGGAAAGGTCGAAGTGGGGATCTCCTTTCAGAGCCCCCGCACGGCCATGCGCTTTGTGCTCGAAGCGGCTGAACGGGTGAGGCTCCAGAGCCCCAAGTCGCTGCGCGTCGAAATGGCTGAGTGGCTGAAGGCCGTCAACAAGGGCAAAGTGCCCGCACAGGATTCGCTCAAGTTCTCTGCTCCCACCTCGAGCGACGTGCTCGGTGAGACCCTCCAGCTCTTACACGCGGTCTATCTCTCCGAGGACGGTCTGCGCATTAGTGAGCTCGCGACCCGGTTCAATCTGAGCCGCGAGCACGTTCGACTCATCATGGACCGACTCTCCTCCCTAGAACCAATGGCCGAGTCCAACGATGGTTCAGGCTTGTTTCCTGCCCACGTCATAAAGGACTGTGAGGACTGGGATCACGAGGAGACTGACGATTCGACCTATCGGGCCGACTTTATTGACGAGTTCGACGAGCCGTCGGCATTGATGTGGCGCGACCTCTTCGAACTCAATATCGCGCTGCGCGAGGCGTCGCGGGTCTACACCGATCCGGCCATTTACTCGGCGATCGCCAAGATCGAGGAGGTCGCCCGGGACTTCGTCCAGGTCGAACTCGCCAACGAGACGCTGCTCAGCCAAGTTCAAGCGGCGCTGGACCGGCACGAACAGATCACGATTCTCTACTCGCCGGGTTCGGCCGACGAGGCGGGTGTGCGCTCGGTCGAGCCCCGTGAGATCAAGGTACTCAATGGCCGTACGTACATGCGCGCGTACTGCACCACGCGAAAGGCCTGGCGCACGTTTCGCATCGACCGCATCAACGAGATCGTCGCCCGCTCGCCGGTTCTCGACGTGCGGCCCCCTGACGAGGTGGTCAACTGGCTTACTCAGGTCGGCGAAGAGGGCGAGGAAGTCGTGGTGGTGGTCGAGGCTTACGCGCGCTACCTCTTCGAGCCGTTGCCCAGCTCGCAGTGGTTGGCACTCGCCGACGGACGTCACGCCGTGAGGTTTCGCGTCAGCGACAAGTCCTTCCTCGATCACCTCATGGTGCTCGCGGGCCCCGGGGCCATCGTCGCGACTGAGAAGTTCGCCTCCTCGGGCCACGAGCTCGCTCGTCGTATCGCCGCCTCGCTCTAGCGACCGTTGGGCACCCCAAGGGGGGTGCGTGCTTCGTATCTTTTCTCGACGTTCCAACGACGTAAGCTACTTCACCGACGACCACGCCCTCGAGCTCGAAGGCCTCGTCGAGGGGCCCGGTTGGTGGCTGCGCGGCGACGGCGACGCGCGCAGTGAGCGCGACGTCGCCCAAGTCCTGGCGACCACGAGCCGTTCGCAGGTACTCGGTTACGACCTCATCTTCGCGGCGCCCAGGGCCGTCTCGATCCTGGTCGCGCTCGATCCCGAGAGCGCGCCCGGAGTTCTCGGCGCTCATCGAACGTCAGTGGCGGCTTCGATGGACTATCTCGAGCAGCGAGCCCTCGTCGTGCGCGATCGAAGGATGGGCGTGGACCGTGACGATCCTGGGCGTTGGTCGAGCATCGTGGGATTCACCCACGGGGTCAATCGCCACGGCGAGCCCCACGTCCACGACCACGTTTTGGTGGGCGCGCGCCCAAAAGAAGCGACGTCGGTGCTTGACGCTCGCTCGCTCTACGTCCACGCGCAAGCAGCGGACGCCCTGTACCGATCATCGCTGCGTCGACTAGTGAGTGAGCAAACGCCCTGGGTAACGTGGCGATCATTTCGCGGCGTCGAGCACGTCGTTGGGCTCGATGAGGGTTATCGGGCCCTGTGGGGAGGGCACTTCGATGATCGAGGGGAGAAGCGCCACTGGCGGCGCGACGAGATCGTGGCACGATGGCGCAGTGACGCGGGACGTTTCGAGGCCGCGGGCGAAGTGAGCGCCCCCACCAGGGATCGCGCGAGCGTTGATGAGCACGCCTTCGGCGCGGCGTTGGAGGGGTCTCGTGAGATCTCGCGACGCCAATTGGTGAGTGCATGGGCCAACGCCGCCTCTTTCGGGGAACGCGCTGAGGACGTCACTCGCACGATCGACGAGCTCTACCCTTCGCTTCGCGCGTCGCGTGGCGTGCGCGAGGACTCGATCGGGATCAATGAGGCGCGCATGATCGCCCTGGTGCGCGAGCGCGGCCCGCGCCCGCTCGAGTTCGGCGAGGTCGCCCGCTGGACTCATCTTTCGAGGGAGCGCTCCGAAGGGCTTGAACGCTCGAGGTAGCGGCGGAATCGCTCGTCACGGTGGGACGGCGTAAGGGCGATCCAGCTCATGCGCTTGGTGGCGTCAAGTCCGAGTGCGTAGCCGGGTCTCCCCTGGGCGATGCTCGCGAGCGTTGCGCGGTCGCGCTCGACCCAGCTGGTGCTCTGGCCCACGCGTTTGCCGCGGGGGCTGCGCTGGACGTTTGGGCTCTCGACGAGGGAGCGGCCCGCGAGGTGTTGAAGCAATTCGAGCGTCGGCCGGTCCCCGATGCCCGGCAGGATAACGGTGGTGGGAAAGAGGGAAAGGAAGCCCTCGCCCGAGGCCCCCCATCGACTGCGCGCCTGGCTGAGGTCCTGGAGACAGGCAAGTGTGAGCACACCCTGGCCCCCACCTTCAGAGACGATGCTGGCGAGTCGAGGCAGGGGGGCGACGTTGGCGAGTTCGTCGAGGGCGAGCAGCAACCGGGCTCCTCGGTGGTGGCGGTCGTAGGTGGCGTGCACGAGTTCGTCGATCAGGCCCACGACGAGTGGTGTGGTCACCGCCTGGTGCCTGCTGGGCGCTACGACGTGCAGTTGGTGCGGTCCAGAGAGAAACTCGTCCACGTCAAGGGGCGCCTCGCGAGCGGAAGCGCGCGCCGCATCGGTGCGCATTCCCGCAAAAAGTCCTGAAGCGGTGGACCAGATGCCCGATCGCTCTCGCTCTTCGGTGGAGAGCACACCACTCAACAACGACACGGCGGGGTGGTGTTCGCCGTAGCGCTGGTGTAAGTCGGCCAGCGTGTCCTCAGCGTGTCGATGGTCGATTCGCGAAGCGAGCGTGCCGAGTGACTCGTCGGCGAGAGAGGCGGCGTGCAGTAAAGGCGCGACGAGCGCGCCCGCGCGTTCGGTCCAGTGGTCGTCGCCGCGCTCGCCGCGACCGCGGCGAGCGACGTCGATGAGCGTTCTCGACGCAAGAACTGCTCCATCCCAACTTTTTGATTGACGAATTGGTGAGTATCCAACACGTTGCACTCCATTTGGTGTATACACCGTTCCCGATGGATCGAAGAGAAGGATCGCAGCGTCGCGTCGCGCATTCGCCATCGCGCACACGACGTCATCCTTCGTCGAAGTCACGACACAAGATCGGTTTGTGATCAGGAGATTTGGAATGATTAACGACGTTGTCTTTCCACTTCGGCTTGGACCAAGCACCAACGTCGAACGTTGTGATCCACTCGTCGCATCACCTTGTTGCGCGCGACCTAAGTAGATTCCATCGTCGATCACGCACGCAACGGTTGCAAATTTTTTCAAAATAATTCGAAATGCTTGACATTGGTGCGTAAAACGAGTGGACTTTTAGATGTCCTCTTGCGGAGGAGGTCATCGTTGTACGGAAGTGTTGCTTGCAATGCATTTGTGCAGCGCTCTTTCGCGAAGGACCGTGCACTGCGGACAGTCACTGCACAGCTGCGAAGCTGGGTGGACATGGTCGAGTACACGTCTGTCAAGGCGGTACCAAGATTGAAGTCACCACGGTGGTGTCTTCGAGGTCCCAAATTGATTCATTGATGAGTCCCAAGGAGGGAAAGTGGCACCAGCTGCGAAGAAGAAGGCGGTAGCCAAGAAGGCTCCGGCCAAG
>PKZO01000054.1:0-32030 GCA_003133125.1 Acidimicrobiaceae bacterium
GTAGAGAAGTTGGCGCCAAGTACCGCTGACAAGGCGCCCGAAAGTGTGGGCTTGATCGCGACGTCCTGGTTGAAGACCGCGATGACGTAGCGCAGCTGCGGCAAGGGATTGGACGTGCTGGTGACGTAGAGGGGTCGGATGTAGAGCACGCTCTGGTCAAGGGGCACCATCAGGTTGTTGCCGAGCAGCACTTCGGAGCCGTGCTGGTCCTGGAGCGTGATGATCGAACTCACCGCCGAGGTCTGTTGGATCTCCGAGTCCGCCTGCACCGGTCCCGTGACCGAGGTGCCCCGGGGCGTGACGTACACGTTGAGTTTGCCGTAGTCGTTGGAATCACTCGTGGCGATCATGAAGGCCGTGAGGCCTTGGACGGTACCCGAGTTACCGGCGGGCACGTAGGCAATGGACTCGAGAAGTTGCTCGTGGTTCTGACCGGGCAACGAGGCGACCTGGTATACCGGGCTCATGGGTGAGAGCGACGTCGAGACGACGCTGCCCGCAGCGTTCGTGATCGCGGTCCTCGAAAGCGTCGCGCTGGGTTTTCCCGCACCCGTCGTAGGCGAGATCTCCCACTTGTCCGAAGCGGTGTAGAAGGCGCTCGCGTTGGTGATGTGGTAGTGACCGAGCATGGCGGCTTGCACAGAGAAAAGGTCCGACGGGTAGCGCAGGTGGTTACGAATCGCTTCGGGCATCTTGTTCAACGGCAGGAACATCTTGGGAAAGGCCGACTCCCACGCCTGGATGATCGGGTCCTTGGGGTCGTTGACGTAGAACTTCATCGAACCGGTGTAGGCGTTGATGACCACCTTGACCGAGTTGCGGATGTAGTTCGTGCCGTAGGGGATGTTGCCCGTGTTCACGTTGATGCTCTCGTCGTTCTGTGAATACGGGTACTGGCTCGAGGTCGTGTAGCCGTCGAGCACGAAATTCACTTCGCCCTTGGCAATGACGGCGTAAGGGCTCTGGTCAAAGGTGAGGAAGGGCGCGGCCTTCTTCACCATCTGGGTCACGTCGCGTACGAAGAGCACCCGGCTCTGGGGGGTGATCTGGTTCGAGATCAAGAAGTTGAAGTCACCGAGGCGAAGCGCCAGCGCAAAGCGGCTGAGGATACCCCCCACGGCGACCCCGCCCTTGGCGCCGTAGTGGGTCTCGACGGGCTGACCGGCGTTCGCGCCGCTGTCGATTTGGTAGTCGAGTTCGGCCTGCTTGGTGTTCGCCACGACCCAACCCGAGTAGCCAATGCCGAAATAGATGTCGGGTTGGCTGAGCTGGGGCATGCCGTTGGTCGAGACCGGGGGCACGTTCGAGACCACGAACTCAGGGTTACCCGTGGTGTAGTCGACCGCGTTGGCGGCGATGACGGCGGCGCCTTCACCGTGGGTGTACTGCAGGTGCGTGTTCACCCAGCTCGGCGAAGGCAGACTCGACGAGTTCAACTGGCGTGCGCCNNCGGATGTTGTTGAGAGTTGCCGCGTCGGCGGTGACCTGCTTGGTCGATATCGTCGACGCACCAGCGAAGGTGTGGTACTTGACATTGTCGAGACCGTAGGCGGCGCGCGTCGCTTGAATGTCTCGTTGGATGTAGGGCGCCTCGAGGGTGGCCTGGGCGGGGCTCACCTTCAGTGCCTGGAGGAACGTCGGGTACAACACCCCGATCACGAGAGCAACGAAGACCCACAGGCCCACCGCGACCGCCGGCAACGACCAGCCGCGCGAACGCACGTTCACGAGCAGAATCACGGCGGCGGCGATCGAGAGGTAGAACAGGATCGTCATCGCCGGCATGCGGGCGTGCACGTCGGTATAACCAGCGCCCGGCACGTAGCCGTTCGTGGAGTTCACGAGTTCCCACTTGGCGATGATGTAACCCGCCGCCTTCATCAGAGCGATCCCTGCGCCGATCACCGAGAGATGGGCCTTTACCCGCGGAGCGACACGAGGGGTAACCCGCGTGGCGCGAATCCCACCATTCAAGTAATGGAAAGCGGCGGTGATCAGCAAGATGACGAACAATGATACGAGGGTCCAGGTGACGATGAACGACAAGAACGGCAGCGTGAAGATGTAGAAGCTCAAGTCCTTGTGGAACAAGGCGTCTTTCAGGTGGAAGGGCTTGGAGTGGATGAAGAGCAGGTAGGCCTGCCACTGGCCCGTCGCGTTGAGACCCGCGATGAGCCCGGTGAGGACCCCGATCGCCGCGTAGATACGACCGGCGTAGGGACGCACGACGTTCTGGAATCGGCGAACGATCTCGTCCTCGGGATCAAAGGAGAGGTCGCGAGCCCCGAACCGATCGGTGAGCAACAGGTTCACCCACATGAGGATGAAGAAGATGAGCCCGAACACGACCGCGAGGCCGACCTTGGTGACGAGCAATGTCGTCCATACCGAGCCGTATCCGGTCTGGGAGAACCACATCTGGTCGGTCCATAGGCCCGCCAGGCTGCGCAGCGACAAGAACCCGATAAAGAGGACCGCAATGACGAGCCCAATCCAGAAGCGACGCGACAGACGCCCTATGCGTCGAGGACGCGGGGATACATCAGTTGGGCTACGCACGCACAGAGCCTAGGCCGTTTTTCAGACTGGCACTAGTGCGCAGGCGCAACCGGCGTGCAACGGCGGATACTGCGAACCACTGGGAAACGTTTGCCCGGCCATTCGCTCTCCCGAAGCGGCGTCGAGCGCACAGGCATCACAGGGTGCGTCGTTGGGCGCGGCGAAGAAGCGAACGGCCCGGCCCCGCGAAGCGCTGAGCACGCCCAGGTGGAACGCGCGACGCGCGGCGTCGGTACAAAGGCGCTCGACCCTCGCTCCGCGCCATTCCTTGTAGGCGGCGTTCACCCGCTCGGTGCCGTCGCCCGAAGCGTCTGCGAGGATGCGCTTTCGAAGGGCGAGCACGATCGTGACCGCGAGGTCCGCGGCGCAGTCCTCGAGGGCGACCTTGCTCACCGGTTCAGCCGAGCAACCCGCCTCGTCGAAGGCGAACTGTGAACCCGCCGCCGCGGCGTCGGCCAGGGCGTCAAAGGCGGCGTCGGCGTAGCGCGCGCGCTCGGCGTGTTCGTCCTCGAGCTCGTCGGTGATGATATTTCTGACGTGCCGTAGTCGTTCCAGCATGATGTTCTGATCGTCTTGCAATGCGCGTTTGACCTTGCGCGTGAGAACCGCCAGCGACTCGTCGATGGCGACGTCTCGACGATGGAAGAGTTCGCCGTCCACGGTCGTGACCTTGGCTGCGACCGGAACCGGCTTGCGGGTGCTCACGGGCGCGCCGCGCTCTTCGAGAGTCGCCTTGCGCAGTCGCGCAAAGATCTCGTTGACCACGTCAGTACCCGTGGGGTCATCCTCGAGGAGGGTCTCGGACACGTGGGTCTCGATGCCGTTGGACTTCGCGGACTTACGCGTCTTGACCTTCGGGGCGTCGGGCGCCGCAGGAAGATTCTCGTCCAGGTCCGCGGGCCCGGACGCCAGCGCGGGCGCGGGCACTTCACGAAGCGGCGTGCCCTCGAGTAATTCCTCCTCGGTGGGTTCGCGCGACGGCGGGCGAAGCCTAAGCGCCTCGAGCGCCGCGTGGCGCGCGGCGTCGTCGGAACTGTTAAGACCGTCGATCACGGCGTCGATGGATTCGCGCACCGAATGGACGAAGGTCGAGAGGGTGTCGCGCGCGGCGCGCAACTGGTCGATCTGTAAGTGGAGCGCCTTGCGTTTCACGGCGAGGTCGTTGAGCACGGTCTTTCGTGCTTCGTGGGCCTGCTCGACGATGGCGCGTCCCTGTTCGCGGCCCCGCTCGACTAACGCGTCGCCATTGACCTTGGCCGAATCGATCAAGCGCTCGGCGGCGAGTCGTGCGTCGTGATCGATCTGGCTCGCCGTACTTTCAGCCTCGGCGATCAGCGCGGTCGCTCGTTCTTGCGCCTCGATCAAGTGCTCCGCACTGCGCTGTTGGGTATCGGTGAAGATCTGGCCCCCTCGCTCCTGGGCCTCGGCGGTGACGCGCGCCGCTTCCTCGTGCGCCGAACGCAAGATCGCCGCACTCTGGGCGCCGAGGGCGCCCGCCAGAGTCGCTTCGTCGAGCACGGGGTTGGCGGCACGATGCTCCGCTTGGGCGAGTTGATCGCGCATTTCGTGCAGACGCTGCTCTAGGTGAGCGACTTCACGCGCGACCGCTTCGAGGTGCTGATGGACCTCTTGGGGATCGATCCCGCCTTTGCGCAAGGAGGTGAAACTGGTGCGAATGATCTCTGAGGACGAGGAGTGCGCGAAGGATGGGATTCGGCGATCTTCCATTGCCTAAAGACTACGACTTCGGGTCCTTCAAAAACGGCTTCGCGGCGCTGAGCGGCACTGGTTTCGCTCCGCCGATTGAACGAAGTGCCCGCAGTGCTTGGCTAAGCGTGTTCACGCCGATCACCGTGAGCCCCGGTGCCGCGTTGGCCTTCGCGGTCGCGACTTCGACCTCAGGAACGATGAAGTACTTGGCGCCCGCACGCTGGACGGCAACGGTCTTCTCGGCGACTCCCCCGACGTCACCGACGTTCCCGAGCTGGTCTATCGTGCCGGTCGCGGCGATCTTCGCGCCGCCGGTGATCGAGTGGCGCGACAATTGATCGATGATACACAGAGTCATGGCGAGTCCCGCCGAAGGCCCGCCGATGTCGTTGGTGTTGATCGAGACCTTCGCCGGAAACGCGTAACTCGTCGCGCCCTCTAACCCAAGGCCGAGCCACGAAGAGTTCGATCCACTGACGCCCGCGCACCCCGAGGATGCCAAGGCTCGTGGTGACGCGGCGGTCTGAAGCGTGACCGTGGTTTCTTGCGCCCAGGTGATGACGCCCTTGGCACTGATGTGAGCCTTGTCCACGCCCAAATGCACCGTTGACCTCGGCGACACCGGATGCAGGTCGCGCGTCAGATCGCACGTCGTGCGCACGCTCGATCCGTCAAAACTGACGATGCGGTCGGCGACCTTGATCTTGGCGTCTGAGGCCGGCGTACCCGCTGGCACCGCGGTCACCAAGGCGCCGACGGGAGTGCTCTTCAGTCTCCACCCGAGTGAGCTGAACGCGGACACCTCGGCGTCTTGTTTCGAGTCGCTCATCTCCAAGTAGCCCTGCGCCGCGAGTTCACTGGCGGGAACCCCGGGATCGAGGAGTTGGCTCGCGCTGACGAACTGAACGTGGCTCTGAAAGTGCAGCGTGAAGTACCGCCAGGCCGTGAGTTGTTCCAGATACACGTCGGTCAACATGATCGTGTCGTGGTGGGACTCGGTCGTGAGGCCGCTCACGTGCACGAGGGGCTCGATGGGCGTCGCGTTACCTGGCGTGATCGCGTACTCGTTGAGCGTCCAGTGCCTGGTCACCTCGACCGCCACGGCGAAGACGACGACCAACGCGAGCAGGACGACCGCGATTCGACGTGCGTACCGGTTGGGTGCTGAGATGTCAGGGTGCCGACTGATGAATCCACGTTACCGCCCGACCTTGAGGAACGTTTACTGAGAGCCGGGTTTGAGGGCAATGGACGTGACGACGAATTCATTGTCGACTCATTGGGCGCACGAAACCCCCGCCAGCGGATCCTCGCTCTTCGCGCCGCCAACCGGCGCGGCCTGCTCGGTCATGAGAACTGGACGCGCGCCCTGGGCGACGAGGACGTCACGGTGCGTCGCGAAACGCTGGCCCAGCTCGCCTACGCCGATGACGTAGGCGACATCCTGGTACTCATTCGCACCCTGCTCGACGACCCTGACGCGCTCGTGGTGGACGCCGCAATCTTCGCGCTCGGTGAACACCTCGACGCCAATGCCGTCGAAAAGTTGAGCGCCATCGCGCTCGAACACGAGGACGCCCGTTGTCGCGAGTCCGCCGTCGCCGCGCTCGGGGCCATTGGTGACGATCGCGGTCGCGCGGCGGTACTCGCCGCGCTCGAGGACAAGCCTCCGGTGCGCCGACGCGCTATCGTCGCGCTCTCGAACTTCGAGGGGCCCGACGTCGACGCCGCGCTCGCGCTCGCCGCCGAGGACCGTGACTGGCAGGTGCGAGCCGCGGTCGATCAACTCAACAAGGCGACCGACTAATCGTCGATTCCTCGAAACAGCGCGTGCAGTGCGGACATCTCCTCTAGACACGCGAGCAGACCCTGGATTACCACGACGTCGGGGTGCGGGGCCAAGACGACATCGACCCCGGTACCCACGGCGATCAATTCGGCGAAATCGTTCAAGAGAGCGTGACCGCCCACGAGCGTGAGGCCGCGCGCACTGACGTCCTGGGAGAGGTCGGGCGGCGCGTCGGCGAGACACTCCTGGATGAGTCGAACTGTCTGGGCGACGATCTCGACCATGGCCTGATTCACGAGATCGGCGCCCACGTCGACCTCGACCGGTTCTCCGCGTTCGACGTTACGCGCGGGCACCTTCTCCACCATGCCGTTCGTTGAACCCAGGGCCGAACCCAAGGTCATCTTCAACATCTCGAGGGTGGCGGGCGCCACCACGACGCCCTGGCGCATCCGCAGCAGCGTCGCTATCGCGCTATCGAGATCGTTGCCCCCGAGTCGGCGCGCACCACTCGTGACGATGCCCCCGAGCGAGATGAGCGCCGCTTCCGAAGCCCCCGCTCCGAGCACCGCGATCGCCGAGCCGATGGGTTCCTGGATTGGCATACCGAGACCGATCGCCGCGGCGATGGGCGCTTCGATGAGGCTNNGAGGGCACGCTCATCACGACCCGGGCCCGGCTGAGTTTGGACACGCCCGCGCGATCGAACAAGGCGGTGATGAGCCGGGCGGTGACGTCAAAGTCGACGGTAGCGCCTTTTTCGAGTGGGCGGAACACGACGATGTGACGCGAGGTGCGCCCCACCAGGTCCATGGCGCCGTAACCGACGTCCACGACTTCGCCCGTATTGGTGTCGATGGCGACAAGCGTCGGCTCATTAAAGAGCACCCCGCGCTGGTTGGTCGCGAGTCGGGTCGACGAAGTCCCGATATCGAGTGCAACGTCCAGGGCCATGGCTAGCCATGCTAGGTCGCCCCGGTCTCGCGACGGACCCGGTGAGCGAGCGCAGCCGAGCCTCTAAGTTGGTTGCGTGAGTAACGACCCGTTCAGCGGAATGTTTGGCGACATCTTCAATATGCTCGGCCAACAAGGCCCCGACGCCTGGTTCCAGACCGCCACCCAACTGGGGCTCAGCATCGCTCGCGGCGAGGACGGCGACCCCAACCCCCAGCCCGCCGAGCGCCAACGACTCGAAGAGCTCGCGCTCCTGGTGAGTCGCCACGTGGACACGCTTTTCGGTGTCTCGAGCAGCGCCGACTTCACGGGCGTGAACCGTTCGGCGCTGACCCTCGCCGCGCTCAACCAGTGGAGACCCCTCATCGCACCCATGCTCGTCGCGCCCGCGCCGAATACCGAGCTCGAAGACGACGAGGCCGGGGGGGCGATGATGGCCCAGCTCGCCGCGACCATCGGACCGCTCTTCACGGGTTTCCAGATGGGTTCGGTCGCCGGACACTTCTCAGAACGCGCCTGGTCCCTCGCGGTGCTTCCCTTGCCCCGCCTGGACGCGACCCGGCTGCTCGTGGTGAACAATCTCACGAGCTTCGCTGAGGCGTGGTCGCTCGAACGCGACGAGGTCTACGTCTTCGCCCTCGCCCAGGAGTTCATCGCCGCGCTCGTACTCTCCCAACCCGGCACGGGCGACGCCTTGCGCGCACTGTTGATCGACGCGGTGCGAGAAGCGAGCGCCGCCCAGAGCGACCTGCTCGGGCGCCTGCAGTCGATGATCAATCCCGAGGACATCAACGCACTGATGAGCGATCCCTCGGCGTTGCTCGAGGGCATCGAGATGCCCGAGGAATCCGACGCCACGCGCGCGATCAACGCCGCGGCGAGCGTGCTCATCGCGTTCTTCGATCGCGCGGCGAGCGACATCACCGAATCGATCCTCGGCCCCCGACCGGCACTCGCCGAGGCCTACGCCCGCCACCGTCGCAGCGACGCTCGGGGCGAGGACGCCGCGGCGGCGCTGTTCGGTATCGCGACCCAGGGTCCCCACCACGACGCCGCCAAACGATTCGTCGCGTCACTGACCGAGACCCACGGGCTCGAGGTGTTCGACGCATTACTGCGCGTGGATGGACTGCCCAGCGCCAGCGAACTCGAAGCCCCCGAGGCGTGGTTCGAGCGCGTGACGAACTCGCCGCTCGCCTAACTCTCTTCCTCGTAACCGAGGTTCCACTCGACGAGGAGGTTCTCGCGCTCCGCGTCGCGGTTCACGCGCTCGCGGTTGCGTCGAAACTGCGGGTCGTGGGGCGGCAAGAAGCGCAGTCGCGCGTCCACACGGTCAACGAACGCCTGGATCTGTTCCTCGTCGCCAAAGACCATGCGGCACTCCCAGTGCGGGGCGACCGGACCGAGGTAGATCACCTGTACGTGGCCCACCGGGTCGACGACCTCGGTACTTTCAATGCTCGGGAACTGGCTCACGACGCTCCTTTGGGACTTTTCTGCGTGAGAACCATTCTACCGGCGCCCGAGACCCGGGCTTTCGCCCCGACGGCTGGCGCCTCTAACCTCGAAACCGTGCTCGAGTGCGTGATCAACATCTCCGAAGGCCGTGACCTCGAGGTCCTGGACGCGCTCGCCGCGAGCGCCGGCGCCTCGCTGCGTGACCGACACTACGACTCCGCGCACCACCGCTCGGTCTTCACGCTGATCAACGAGCCCGACCTACTCGAACTGGACGTGCGTAACCTCGTCCAGTGCGCCTTTAACCTGCTCACCCTGGCCCATCACGATGGGGTGCATCCGCGTCTCGGGGTCGTGGACGTCGTGCCCTACGTGGCCCTGGACCCGCGCGAGCGCGAGCTCGCTCGTCAGTTGCGCGACGAGACGGCGCGCTGGATCGCGCACACCTTTGACATGGCGACCTTCCTCTACGGCGTGCTCGAGGACGGTTCCGAGCGCACCCTGCCCGAGGTGCGCCGACTCGCCTTTCGCACACTCGCGCCCGACTACGGACCCGGCGAACCTTCGCCCCTACTCGGTGCAGTCGCCGTGGGCGAACGTCCGGTGCTCGTCGCCTGGAATCTCTGGCTCGCGGACACCTCACCGGAACGCGCGCGCGAGCTCGCTCGTCGCGTGCGCGGCCCTTACGTGCGGGCCCTCGGCCTTGACGTGGGTGACCAGGTTCAGGTCAGCTGCAACCTGCTCGACGTCACCCGCGTCGCGCCGTCGGTCGTCTTTGATCACGTGCGCGGAGCCCTCGAGGGCGACGAGCACATTGCTCGCAGCGAGCTCGTGGGGCTCGCGCCGAGAAGCCTGCTCGAACAAGTGGACCCCGATCGCTGGTCCGAGCTCGACCTTTCGCTCGAGCGAACGATCGAGGCGGCGCTCGAAAGAGGCTCAGCCGGCCTGTGAGCGGCGCTCGATGGCGCGCGCGCGGCGCAGACGCCGGCGTTCGCGCTCGCTCATGCCGCCCCAGATGCCGAACTTCTCGCCGTTGTCGAGCGCGTACTCGAGGCAGTCCCCCCGCACCACGCAGCCACGGCAGACTTCCTTGGCCTCACGGGTCGAAGCGCCGCGCTCGGGAAAGAACAGGTCCGGGTCCACGCCCATGCAGTTCGCACGAGCCTGCCAGCCCCGGTCCTCCAGGCCACTCAATAGTTCGACGATTTCCACGTTGTATTCCTCCCCGCAGCAGCTAACCACCACTGTTGTAATTACAACGGTGTCATTGTTACTGGGTTTGGCCGAAATTGCAAGTGGAACTTTNNGCGATCTGCTCGACGAAGGGGAACTGGCTGCGCTCGATGTCGAGGGCGAAGGTGTTGATGGTTATGCCCGCCTTCGTGCAGCGCAGCACCTCGGCCATGGTCTTTTCCAGGGTCTCGTGCACCGGGGGCCAGGAAAAGAACGGCTCGCCGTTCTCCATCAGGTGTGCGGTTGGTTCCCCGTCGGTCACCACCACGATCTGGCGCTCGCCGCGTTCTGCGCGCATGAGGTGACGACTGAGCGCGAGGGCGTGCTGGAGGTTGGTGCCGTAGGCGTAGTCGATCGTGAGCGCCGGGATGTCCTCGATGCGCAGTTCCTGGGCCGTCTCGCCGAATCCCACGACGGCAACGAAGTCGCGCGGGAACTTCGAACGGATCAACTGGGTGAGCGCCAGCACCATCTTCTTCGCGGGCACGAGGTTGCCGCGCATCGCCATGGACAACGAGAGGTCGATCGCAAAGACCGTCGAGGAGCGGCGCGTTGATTCATACTCTTCGACCTCGAAGTCGTCGGGGTGCAGTCGCACCGGCGTGCCCGGGCCCTGGCGAAGCACCGCGTTGCGCAGAGTCTTTGGTAAGTGCAGCGCGAAGGGCTCGCCCGGTTCCCAGGGCTTGGAGGTCTCCTCGCGGTCCCCGCCGCGCGAGACCGTCGCCTCGCGGTGCGCCCCGAGCGTCGGCGAGTCGTGGAGTTGGGCGAAGAGGTCCTTCAGGGCTTGCTCGCCGATCCGGCGGATCCCCTTGGGCGACAAGGTGAGGCGGCCACCTTCGCGGTTGACGAAACCCTTGTCCTTTAAGCCCTGTAAGGCCTTTTGGAGCCGCTGCACGTGGCGCGCGGCGTCGTCACCGAGGTTACGCCGCACCGATTCGATGTCCACTTCAGGCAGGCCCTGGGCGGCACCGGCGCGACCGAGGAACTCCTCGAGGTTGCGCAGGTCCCCGAGCTGCTCGGCGACCGAGGCGGCCTGGGCGAACGAGGAGCCGTCCTGGCCGCGCATGCGGTGCGCGCGACTCCAGTCGATGTCCGGGGTCGCCTGGCGCAGGTTCGAGACCAACCGGTTGAGCGAGAAGTTCAGCTCCATGTTCTCCATCATCTGGGCGAACAGCGAGCGCAGTTCGCCCTGCTGTTCGCTCGAGAGCGAGTTGAACATCGCCTCGGCGGCGGCGGCGCGNNCGGCCATCGCGCGCACCACGTCCTCGAGGTTCTGGGCCCCAGGAAAGAAGTCGCCGAACTTCTCCATGAAGTCCTCGAAACTGGGATCGAGGGTCTCGCCACGTCGGTCCTGTTCGATCATGTTCGACAGGGCGTCCATCATGTCGCGCACGCGTTGCAACTCGGCGGGATCGGGACTGTCGAGGAACTCCTTGCTCTGCTCGAAGTAGGTGTTGAGTACGTCGCTTTGGAGTTCGGACATCAACTGATCGAACTCCTCGCGCGCCTCAGAGGATACGAACTGGTATTCCTGGTAGCTCGCCAGGCGCTCGCCCAGCCGGTCGCTCATCAGTTCTTTTTGCAAGTGCCGCTGCTGGACCAGGTCACGGGTGACTTCCTTGCGCCGTTCGTCGTTCGAAGCTTCGGCCTCTTCGAGCAGGTCGTCGAGTTCGGCGCTCTCGGTCTGCTCGATGAGTTCGAGCCAGTCGCGGTAGCGCTGCATCTCGCCGTCGGGGTCGGCCTGTTGTTCGAGTTCGCGTCGTCTGGCGCGGGTGCGCTCTAAGAGGTCACGCAACCCTTCGATGCGATTGCCGTCGGTGTCGGCAAAACCGTCGCGCAACAGGTTGTCCATCGCCTCGTCCAGGTCGCCGCTCTCCATGAAGTCATCGCCGAGCAGGCGCAACAACTCATCTACGTCAAGGTCCGAGAAATCATCGTCGTCCCCGAAGCGACGAAAGCCGTAGCGAACCGCCACTACCGATTCCTCGAGCGGTAGAGGGCGCGCGCTCCTGATGCGTCTTTGGCGAGTCGTTTGGTGAGATAGAGGCCTTCGAGCACGAACTCAGCGGCGGCGGCGAGTTCGCCGTCGCTCGCCTTGGGTCCCGCGACCCGGCGCACTGGCACGTCCAGTGACGGCATTGCTTCAAGCACCGCGAGGTAGTCACGGTCGGGCAGGTCGTCGCCGGTGTGCACGAGCGCTTCGGTGTTAAAGGCCTCGACGATCTCGGGTGCCTCTTCTAAGAGCACGTACTCGTTAAAGCACTGGCGCACCGCGAGCGACACGAGGGCCGCGATCACCTGGTCCGAGTCGCTGTCGTCCATCGTGTCGAACTCGATCTTGCCCTGGGTGGACTGGACCATGGCCGAGAGGTCACTGATGCGCGGGACCACGTGGTCGTCGCCCGTGCGCAACGTACGTCGCAGCGCGCTCGCCACCACGGTCTCGTAGTTGGCGATCGACAGACGCACCGACACACCCGAACTCTGAGAGATGACGTGGCTCTTTCGAGCGACGTGGCTCACGCGCGCGACGATGTCTTCAATGAACCAGGGCACCACAATGGGCTTGGGCGAGGTCGGCGGCTTCGCCTCCTGGCGGATTATCTCGATCTCGGTGGAGATCTCGAAGGGGTAGTGCGTGCGGATCTGGGACCCGAAGCGGTCCTTTAGCGGCGTGATGAGCCGACCGCGGTTGGTGTAGTCCTCGGGGTTCGCCGTCGCCACGACCAGCACGTCCAGGTCGAGGCGCACCAGGTGACCGCGGATCTGCACGTCGCGCTCCTCGAGCACGTTGAGTAGACCCACCTGGATGCGCTCCGAGAGGTCGGGCAGTTCGTTCATCGCGAAGATGCCGCGGTTCGACTTGGGCACGAGCCCGTAGGAGAGGGCGCGCGGGTCGTCCAGGTAGAGCCCCGCGGCGACCTTGATCGGGTCCACCTCGCCAATGAGGTCAGCCATCGAGGTGTCGGGTGAGGCGAGCTTCTCGGCGAAGCGGCGCGTGCGATGCACCCAGGCGACCGGGGTCTGCTCGCCCTTTTGCGCGACGAGATCGATTCCGTAGGCCGAGATCGGCGCGAAGGGATTGTCGCGCACCTCAGAGCCCTCGATGATTGGAAGCCACTCGTCGAGCAACTCGACNNAGGACCGCCGAACTGAGTGGCCGTCCTTCGACGAGGCGCTGCTCTAAATTGGCGCGGATCTCTTCACGCACGGACTGGTCCACGAATCCCGACGCGCGCAGCGCGCCCAGGGTCGTCGCCAGTTCAGGGGGGGCAATTGGTGTGCTCATCTACTCACCTTAGGAGACTGGAAAAACTTTGAGGTAGGAGCTACTTGGTCGTCGTGGTGGTACGCGACGCGCCGCCCAGCGCGCGCAGCGCGGCTCGACACCCTTTTCCTGCGAGCGACAGCGGCTGGTCCTGGGCGCCCGAAACCCCGGGCCTTAATCCCGGACTCGCCCAACTGCATACCCAGGGCCCGGGTTCAGCGAGCGCGACGAAGAAGTCGCGCTGCCAGCCGGTCTCGTAGATGCTCGGGTTGTGTTCGGAGTAGTCGAGCTGGACTGGAAAGACTCCCGGCGCGTGCAGCGGCGCTCGCGAGGCGCCCAGGATTGGCCAGAACGGATTGATGTCCAGTTCCATCGCGCTCACCGCGCCGGCGCGAAGTAGCGCGGTCGCCAATTGGGCGACGTCGACCTTGCCAATGGCGGCCGCGTAGAGCAGATTGCCNNTAGTCCGCCGGGCCGGTCGTCGCGCTGAGCCGCCCGTTTAGGATCATCGGCTTCAAGTTCTGGCGGTACGAGATCGCGTCAAAGCCGGGCGCAGGAAAACCCTTCGCTCCCCAGACCCCCATGCTCCAGTGTCCCTGGGCGTTGATCGCGAGGGTCATGTCCCCCGTCACCAGTGGGTCGAGGGTCACGCCGTCCGCGACCGCACCGCCGGCGTACGCGGACTTTTTGAACCCGCCGTTAAAGACCGCGACCACCCCCGCGCGGCCCTCCGAGGCCCAGTCGATCGAGGAACCCGCGTCGAGCGGCAGTTCACCCGCCGTGCTCGGCGGGTCGAGGGAACCGTCGTGCCAACGCAGCAAGGTCGTGCGCGCACGCAGACGAAGCACTCGAAAGACCGTGCCCCCCACGTTCTCGTCGATGTAGTCGACCATTACCCCGCGCACCGAGGAACTCGCGACGGTCCAGCCCACCTCGGGTCTCTCGAGGGGCACCGTGGTAGTGGTCGTCGTGGTGGTGGGCTCGGGGGTGATGCCACCCTCGCCCACGAGCACGAGTACAAGCGCGAGCAGGAGTACCGAACTCACGACCAGCGTGAAACGCCGTCGCCGGGGAAACGTCGTCGGGGACCGAGCGTGTCGACCGGTCGCGCGCTTCATTGGCGTCGTTCGTTGTAACCCAGCCGCTGGCTCACGAGCGAAGTACTAGCGGTCCGCGATGCGGACCCCACTCGAACCGGGCTCGTCGTCGTCTTCCACGATGAAACGTGGCACCGGGGTCGCGCCGAGCTCTTGGTGTTCGTCGTCGGCGTACTTGGGTGCGGGCGTCGCCACGTACTCACCCTCAGCGGTGCGCGTCACCACGTTCGCAGTCTTGCGCTTACCTCCGCCGTGGACCGCTTGGACTTCCTTACAGATCTTCCAGGTGATCGGATAGGCAACGAAGGGTGAGATGATACAGAGGATACGCATCGCCCACAGGACCTCGTTGAGCGGCAGGCGAAAGAAGTTCGCGATCACGTCGGTCGAACTTGCGATGAACAACATGCCCAGCAGCGCCAGCGTCGCCACGCCCACCGCGGTGTGCTTGGGTCGATTGCTCGGTCGATCGAGCAAGTTGTGCAGCGCGGTGTCCTTGGTGAACTTGCGTTCGATCATGGGCCAGACGTAGGCGATGTTAAAGAGCAGTCCGGGCAAGAGAACCGCCGGGATAAAGACCTCGAAGGGAATCGTGTAACCGAAACTATGAAACGACCAAGACGGCCATATTCGAAGTGCGCCGTCGAGGAAACCCATATACCAGTCGGGTTGGACGGCGTAGGAGATGCGCGAAGCGGTGTAGGGACCGAACTGCCAGATCGGGTTGATCTGGGCGAAGGCACCGAGCAGCGCGATCACGCCCGAGACGACGAACAAGAAACCGGTGGTCTTGGCCATGAACACCGGGAACATCGGGGTACCCACGACGTTCTTCTCGGTGCGGCCCTTACCGGGGAACTGGGTGTGCTTCTGGCGCACGAGTAGGAAGAGATGCGCACCCACCAGGCCAATGATGATCAGGGGCACGATCAGAACGTGCAGGATATAAAAACGCGGGATGACTGCGGTGCCCGGGAAGTTGCCCCCGAAGACCCAGAACCCGAGGTAGCTACCCACCAGCGGAATCGAGAGGATGATCGAGTACGCAATGCGGATACCGGTGCCCGAGACGAGGTCGTCGGGTAGCGAGTACCCGAGGAAACCGTTCACGATCGCCAGGATCAACAGTGTCGTGCCGATCGTCCAGTTGAGTTCGCGGGGCTTGCGAAAGGCGCCGGTGAAGAACACGCGCGCCATGTGCACCACGATCGAACCGACGAAGATGTCACAGGCCCAGTGGTGCATCTGGCGCATCAGCAGGCCGCCACGCACCGCGAAGGAGAGGTTCACCGAGCTCGAGAACGCCTCGGTGACGCGCTGTCCGTCGAGGGGAAGGTAACTGCCGTGGTAGGTCACGAGGTCGGTGCTCGGGATGTAATAGAGCGTCAGGAAGACGCCGGTGATCATGAGCACAACGAACGAGTAGAGCGCGATCTCACCGAGCATGAAGGACCAGTGATCGGGGAAGATCTTGTCCATGAACGTCCGACCGCCCTTGGCGACACCCAGGCGTTCGTCAAGTTCGTTGATCGCGTTGCCGACCTTGCCGTAAGGTCCGGCCGCTTGGCGCTGGGCGCGCTTGGTGTCTAGGACGTCGCTACTCATGCCGGCGATGCACCTCGCTCCCAGAATCCCGGACCCACCGGTTCGAAGTAACCGCGCTGTGAGCGAAGATACCCGCTCGCGTCCACGTACAGCGGCAACTGGGGCAACGGGCGCGGCGCGGGCCCGAACTGGGGAATCGCGCCGTTGGTGACGTTGAACATCGACTGATGGCACGGACACACGAGCAGTTGCAGTTCCTGTTCGTAGAGCCCCACCGGACAACCCAGGTGGGTGCACAGCTTCGAGTAGGCGAGGTAGCCCGCGGGGCCCCATGTCTCGCGGCCCTTTTGGGTGGTGAAGTTCTCGTCGGAGATTCGAATGAGCACCGTCTGGTCCACCGCTTGTCCGCGGTCGCTGTTCTCGAGACCCGCCGGGTAGACGGTCACGATCGAACCGATCGCGAGGTCACCCACGTGTAGGCGCCGTCCCGAGATGTCCACGAGGTACGTACCTTTCTTCCAGTCGGTGCTGAACAAGGTGCCCTTGGGCATTGGTCCGAGACTGCGCAGCAGCGGGAACATCGCCACGACCCCGAAGATGCCCAGGCCGCCGCCGAGCAGTCCCGCGAGCATCTTGCGACGCTTTACGACACCACCGCCGCGTTCGACGATCGCCGCGGCGAGGGCGTTGCGGTCGTCTGGTGAGTTGGCGAGTTCGTGGCGCTCTTCGACGAAGGGCCCGCGCGGCATGAGGTACTTGCCCCAAGCAATGAGTCCGATGCCTAGAAAGAAGAGTCCTCCGCCCATCGTCGCCCCGAGGGTCCAGGGCTTGGCGTTGACCCAGTAACAAGCACCGAAGCCCGCCACCAACAAGAGCCCGAGCACGAAGGTCACCGCGATGACGCGCTCGACCAACTGGGGGTTGCGCGCCGCTGGTTGCAGGTGTGGGTCGTTTGCTGACACGCGCTGGAGAGAAACCGGAGTGCGCAGTTCTTCGTTGTCGCTCACTGGCGCTCTCCTACCCAGTACGCGATGAGGATCAGTATGCCCACACCAAGAAGAAGGCCGACGAAGCCTTCGGCGACCGGACCAAGACCACCGAGTCCGAATCCACCGGGGTTGTTAGGGTGCTGGATCTCGGTGGTGACGTACTTGACAATGTCGTCGACCTGCTGGTCACTGAGGTTGCCCGTGAAGCGCGGCATGTTCGCGGGACCGGTGCGCACCGCTTCGACGACCTCAAAAGCGGGGATGTTGCGAAGCGACGGCGAGAAAGTGTCGCTCGCCAGCGCGTCGCCGTCACCTTCGATCGTGTGACAAGAGGCGCAGTTGAGTGCGAAGAGGGCCGCACCGTCCGAGACGTTGGCGTTCTTCAAATGCGCCGTGGGGATGTCGGGATAACTCGGACTGAGCGAGTTCACCCACGCGGCGATCGCCACGGCCTGGTCCTTGGTGAGACGCGGGGTGTGACGAATCGCCTGGACCGCGCGCACGTTCGCCGCGGGCATGCGACCCGAGTCGACCCAGAAGTCGATGGTGGCGGGTCCGAGGCCCACCAGGTCGGGGAACGATCCGTTGGTACCGTTCGCGGGCACGCCGTTCGCCTCGGTGCCGTGGCACGAGGCGCAGTTCTGCAAGAAGAGTGCTTGGCCCAAGGTCACCAGCGCCGTCGAAGGCGCGTTGTAGGTGATGTACTTGTCGCCGTAACTGATCACGACGCCGGTCGTGGGGTTCAAGGTCACGTCAGTAGATTTGGGCGTGCCGGCGTCCTTGCGCGTGGTCTGGTAGGCCGTGTGGGGCGAGCCCGACGCGCCCGACGCGCACGCAAAGACAATCAGCGGTCCACCGCCCACGAGAGCGGCGAATGAGAATATGGCGGCACGCTTGAGGAAAGACGACGTCATGCTGCGACTACTTCAGCAGGAACAGGGACGAGTACAGCCCGATCCACACGACGTCCACGAAGTGCCAGTAGTAACTGACGCCCTGGAAGGTCGAGAGTTCGCCCGGGTCACCTTCGCGACCGCGCATGCGAAAGAGCAGGAACGCCATCGCGACCAGTCCGAGGAACACGTGCAGACCATGGATGCCGGTGGTGATGAAGAACACCGAGCCGTAAGAGTTGGTGTACCAGCGCGTCGTCAGGTGCGTCCACTCGTAGGCCTGGTTGCCCACGAACAATGTTCCCAGGATCATCGTGGTGATGACCCAGTTGCGGGCCTCGCGACGACGATGGTGCTCGATGAGCCACACGGCCCACTGCATGGTGAAAGAAGAGGAGACCAGGATGAGGGTGAAGATCCCCGATTGGAGCACGTCCAGGTGCGTGCCCTTGGGAGGCCACGAGACCAGGTGGGCTCGGATGGTAAACAATGCGGCGAAGAGTCCCGAGAAGAACATCAGCTCGCTACCGAGCCAAATCATCACGCCGATGGCCAGCATCGGCGGTCGATCGTGGACAATCTTCTCTTGCTTCGCCAGGCTACTGAGGGGAATCGCCTGACTCACGCCTACCTTTCTAGCGGATTTGGCGAACCCGATGCGAACACGCGCTGAGAATGCTTACAGAAGTGTCTCGGGTAACGCCCCCGAGGCAACGATGGCCAGACGCCTGGTGGGACGGGTCATGGCGACATAGAGCGTCCGTAGTCCGCGAGGGCTCGACCTGGTCGGGTCCGCGGAACCGCGACTCGTGATCTGGGCGGGCTCGACGACGATCACCGCGTCGAACTCGAGACCGTTGGCGCCCTCGGCGCTCAGCACCACCAGATCTGCGCCCAGTCCCTTGGAATCGTGGTCACGCGGGTCGACCGCCTCCACGCCATTCGTGTTCAAGATTTCCATTATCTCTGTCACGCGGCGAGCGGACACGATCACGGCGACGCGTCCCGGAGCGACCGCCTCCACCTCGCGCCTCACGGCGCGCACGATGGTCGGAGCGAACTCGTTCGCACTCACCGTTTCGACGATCGGCGTGAATCCGGCGCGGCGCACCGCGCGCGGCGCTTCGAGTCCCGGGGTCGCCTTTAACAACGTCGGCGCGGCGAACTCGAGCACCTCTTCGGGCGTGCGATAACTCACCGTCAGGTCGACCCGATTGGGTTCGCGTCGAGGGTCCAGGACCTCGAGTACCGAGTTCCACGACGCCGAACTCGACGCGGTGGTCGCCTGGCCCATGTCACCCACGATGGTCATCGAGCCCGTCAGGTCACGCCGCTTGAGCACTCGAAGCTCCATGGGAGAGAGATCCTGGGCCTCGTCGACGACGATGTGACCGTAGGTAACGAACTCGGCCTCGTCGAGGTCGGTCGATTGCTGAGGGGCATTGCGTTGCGCCTCGCGAAGCGCGGCCGCTCGCACGTCGCTGGCGTACGCGTCGAGGTCAATGCCCTCGAGTATGCCGTTGTCGAGGTTCTTCAGTGGCGGGCGCGGGCGCTTGCGCGGTCCGAGCAGGACCCGGGCCTCGTCGATCAACGCCGCGTCGGCCTTGGTCCACTCGATCTCGTCGAGCGACTCGGAGCGCTTGCGCACGAACAGCTCGAGTTCGGCGTCGCTGAACAGGTCTTTGCCCGCCGCGCGCAGCAGGGCTGGCGCACCGAACAGGTCGTGCAACAGTTCTTGTCCGCTGAGTCGCGGCCAGATGCGTTGTAACGCCTCTTTGAATTCGGTAGTCGAGCGGATGAGATCGGCGAGTTCGCCCGCGGCGTTCACCTCATCGAGGCCCTCGCGAACGAATCGCTCGTAGTACTCCTGGGCGAGGCGATTGGCCAGTTCACGTCCCACCGCCGAACGGCGCTGGTTGTGGTTCCCGGGTCGTCGCCGGGCGCGATCGACGACTTCTTCGGTGTAGCGACTCTTCATGGTGATGATCGCGCGCCCGACGGGAATCGTCACGTCGGCGCGCAGCGCACGCTGGCGAGTACGAAGCGCGCGCGACACCAGCGTCGCCATGCGCACGTCGCCCTTCAGCTGGTCGACCTCCTCGCTCTCCTCACCGCGGATCTCCACGTTGGTCACGAGCCCCGAGATCGTCGACAGCGTGACGCCGGACTCACCGAGTGAAGGCAGCACATTCTCGATGTAGTTGAGAAAGAGCGGGTTCGGCCCCACGACCAGCACGCCCTGGCGTTCGAGCGTCGCGCGGTAGGTGTAGAGCAGGTAGGCCGCGCGGTGCAGCGCTACCGCGGTCTTACCCGTGCCGGGTCCGCCCTGGACTAGGAGCACCCCGGCGAGGGGGCTACGAATGATCTGGTCCTGCTCTCCCTGGATCGTGGCGACGATGTCGCCCATGCGCCCGGTTCGAGCCCTACCGAGCGCGGCGAGCAAAGCACCCGGACCGCCCAGGGCGAGACCGCCGTCGACGAGTCCCTCCTCGGTGGCGTTGCGAACCTCGTCCTCGGGCAGGGCCAACTCGCCCGACGCGTCGGCGAAGTACTCGTCCTCGACGCCGGTCACCTCGTGACCACGGATCGCCACGTGGCGCCGACGCGAGAGACCCAGTGATTCAACGCCCGTGGCGCGGTAGAACGCTTCGGCGACCGGCGCACGCCAGTCAACGACGAGTGGGTTCAGCTCGTCGTCTGAGACCGCGAGACGACCCACGTGATAGATGTCGCTCGTGCCCAATGCGTCGGGGTTGTAGTCAATACGACCAAAGAAGAGGGGCTGATCGCCGATCGCGAGTTGGTCGAGGCGGTGCAACGCGGTGCCCATCACGACGTCGCGCTCGACCAGATCACCCGCCCCTCGCATGTTCGCCACCGCCGCGCTGTCGCGCAGGGAACGAGCTTCATCACGCATATGGTCGAGCGCCATCAGGGCACGGTCGAGGAAAGCCTGTTCCTCGCCTACCTCGCGCTCGTGTGCCATAGCGACCTCTTCTCGCCCAAATTTGGGGTCTGACAAGTCTAGAGGAAGTTACTCGGAGCCCCGCAAAACGCTGTTCTAGGTGTCTCGTAGATTGGTGGCAACAAGAAGGAGACACGTGAACGACCCAGTCTTTCTGCGGGCTTGTCGAGGCGAGAGCGTGGCGCACGTACCGGTGTGGTTCATGCGCCAGGCCGGGCGTTCACTGCCCGAGTATCGCGCGCTGCGCGGGACGGGTTCGATCCTCGAGGCGATTGGCGACCCGGTCGTGGCTTGTGAGGTCACACTCCAGCCGGTGCGTCGCTACGGCGTGGACGCGGCAATACTCTTCTCGGACATCGTCGTGCCCTTTCACGCCATTGGCTTTGGGGTCGACGTCGTGCCCGGTCGCGGACCGGTCATCGCCGAGCCCTTTAAGCAGAGCACCGATCTCGAGCGCTTGCGCGACCTCACCGAACTCGACGTTCAGCACGTCACCAAAACAATTGACCTCGTGGTAAAGGAGCTCGAGGCGACCAACACCCCGCTCATTGGCTTCGCGGGTGCGCCCTTCACGGTCGCGAGCTACCTCGTAGAAGGTGCGCCCACGCGTGATTTCGCGGTGATCAAGAGCATGATGCACGCCGAGCCCGCGCTGTTCCAACGCCTGGTCGACCGACTGGTCGCGATCACCGTGGCGTTTCTTCGCGTCCAGGTCGCCCACGGCGCGCGGGCCCTGCAACTCTTTGACTCGTGGGCGGGTTCACTCACCCGCGACGAGTACGCGCGTTTCGCCTTGCCCGCAACCCAACGTGTGCTCGAAGGCGTCGCCGACCTCGGGGTGCCCACGATCCTGTTCGGCGTGGGAACCGGCGAACTGCTCGACCTCATGGCCAACGCCGGCTCGACGGTGATGGGTATTGACTGGCACGTGGACCTCGACGAGGGACGCCGTCGCCTGGGTGATCGCGCCGTGCAGGGCAACCTCGACCCGGCGCGCTGTCTAAGCGGCGAGGACCTCGGCGTGCAAGCAGCTCGCGAAGTGCTTTCACGTGCGGGCACCCAGAGCGGGCACGTCTTTAACCTCGGTCACGGCGTCCTGCCCCAGACCGACCCCGCCGTGCTCGCCGCGGTGGTGCGCGTCGTGCACGACGAGGGAAAAGCGGGCGTCGCGTGAAGACCGGTGTGCTCGTGATGGCCTACGGCACGCCCACGACGCCCGAGGACGTCGAGGCGTACTACACGCGTATCCGCCACGGTCGCGCACCGAGCCCCGAACTGCTCGCGGACCTCGTGCGCCGTTACAACGCCATTGGCGGTACCTCCCCGCTCGCCCAGCGCACCGCCGCCCAGGTGGCGGGCATCGCCAGCGCCCTCGAACAAATGGCGCCGGGCTTTTATGACGTGCGCTTCGGTTCGAAATACGAACCGCCGCTGCTCGAAGAGACCGCCGCCAGTTTTCGCGATGATGGTTTCAATCTCGTGATCGGACTCGTGCTCGCGCCTCATTCGTCGTCACTGTCTACCGACCAGTACATGAGTCGAGCCCGCGAGGCACTGGGGCCCGACGTCGAGTTCATCGAGATCGGCGCCTGGTACGACGCACCGGGATTCCTCGAACTCATCGCGCGCCGGGTCAACGACGCGCTCGCGACGATCCCTCACGAACGCCGCGACACGTGCGAAGTCATCTTCTCGGCGCATTCGCTGCCCGAGATGATCCTGCGTCACGGTGATCGCTACCCCGAACAACTGCTCGACAGCGCCACGCGCGCGGCGGACCTCGCGGGCCTCGCACACTTCGACATCGCCTGGCAGTCAGCGGGAAGGACCCCGGATCCGTGGATCGGGCCGGACATCCTGGCGGTCTTGCGTGAGAAGCGCGCGGCGGGATTCACCGACGTCGTATCGTGCCCGATCGGCTTCGTCGCCGACCACCTCGAAGTCCTCTACGACATCGACGTCGAGGCCCAGGGCGTCGCGCGAGAGATCGGACTCAATCTCGTGCGCACCGCCTCACTCAACGACGATCAGGAATTCGTGGAGATTCTCGCCCACGTCGTGCACGAAGTGGCCTTCTAGGTGGTGCGCGCCTCGGTCGTGATCGTCGGCGCGGGGATCAGTGGTCTTTCCGCCGCTTGGGAGTTGTCGGGCGCGATTGCCGGTCCGAACGAGAACACACCGCGTATCGAGGTCATAGAGAGTGCGAGTCGCGTCGGCGGCGCGCTCGCGACGACGTCGTTCGCTGGACGTAGCGTCGACCTCGGGGCCGACGGGTTCCTCGCGCGTCGACCCGAAGCAGTCAACCTCGTTCGAGAACTCGGCCTCGACGACCAGCTCGAGGCGATCGACGCGAGCGGGGCGTGGATCTATCTGCACGGTGCGCTTCGCGAGTTGCCGACGGGTCTCGTGCTCGGCGTACCGACGAACGTCGCAGCCTTTCGACACTTCAAGGGCATCTCGCGCGGCGCCCGCTGGCGACTTCGTCGCGATCAGTGGTTCGCCAAGCGCCTCGTCGTGGGCGAGGACGCGAGTATCGGTGAGATCGTACGCGCCAAGTTGGGTGACGAATTGAGCTACCAGTTCATCGAACCGATGATCGGTGGCATCCAGGCGGGCCGCATCGATGAACTCTCCGCACGATCGGTGTTTCCTGCGCTCTTAGACGCGGCGCACCGAGGAGGATCGCTCGCCAAGGCCCTGCGCCCGAGCGGACCCGTGAGCCCTGGTCCGGTTTCGCAGCACGTAGCGTCGGTACCGATGTTCTCGAGCCTGTGCGACGGAGTTGGTTCGCTGCCAGTCGAGCTCGAACGCCAGCTGAAAGAGCGCGGCGTCGTGGTACGAACCGGCGTCGGGGTCAGCGCGCTTCGTCGCACGCCCTCGGGGACCTACCCCTGGGAGGTCGACACGCCCACCACCACCACGCCCGCCGACGCGGTCATCATGGCCGCTCCCGCGAACGTCGCGGGACGACTACTTGGCGCGCAGGACCCTGCGCTCGCCGCGCTCGCTGACGTGGACTTCGCGAGCGCCTCGATGGTCACCTTTTGCCTCTCGAGCACCGAGGTGACGCTTCCCCTGCACGGCACGGGCGTCTTGGTGCCGTTGCGCACTTCCTGGCCGGGTGGGGACACCATGATGGTCACCGCGCTCACCCTGCTCGATCGCAAGTGGCCCCATCTGCGGCGCGAGGGCGACGTGCTGCTTCGCGCCCACGTCGGGAGGATCGACGACCAGCGCTCGGACAGTCTCAACGACGAAGAACTCACCGAGCGCGTCTCGAACGAACTGCGAGTGCTTCTGGGTGAGTTCGGACCCGCGCGTGCTTCGCTCGTGCAGCGCTGGCCGAGCGCGTTGCCCCAGTATCACGTGGGTCACCAACCTCTGGTCGAGCAGGCTCGTCGCGCGGCGAGCGAGCTGCGCGTCGCCCTGGCGGGGATGGCCTATGACGGCGTGGGTATACCTGCGAGCATCGGTTCAGGACGACGCGCGGCCAAAGAAGTTTTCGCGATGCTCGTCTAGGTTTCGCTAGCTCACCCGGTAACCCGGCGTCACCGGCGCGCCCGGCTTGTGCAAGAGCAGCTGTACGTCAGAGATATGGCGTTCGAGGAACGCCCCCTCGCAGTAGCGAAGGTACATGTCCCAGAGCCTCTTGAAGCGGTCGTCGAAGCCGAGGGCACGGATCTGGTCGAACTTCTCGTCGACGTTGCGCGCCCACAGTCGCAGCGTCCTGGCGTAGTGCAATCCAATGTCTTCGAGGTCGACCAATCGCAGGTCGGTCGCCCCAGTTACGGCGGACATGATCGCCGTGACGCTCGGCAGGCAGCCGCCGGGAAAGATAAGGTCGCGGATGAAGTCCTTGCGCACCTTGGCTCGCTCAAAACTCTGGTCGGCGATCGTGATCGCTTGCAGGGCCATGCGGCCCTTCTCGGTGAGCAGCGACGAGCACTTCTCGAAGAACTCCTCGTAGTTGCGCCAGTTGACCGCCTCGATCATCTCGATCGAGACCAGCGCGTCAAAACTCCCCTTCAAGTCGCGGTAGTGCTCGCCGATCACCGTCACGAGATGTCCGAGGCCCGCCTCCTTCACGCGTTGCTCGGCGGCGTGACGCTGATTCTGCGAGATCGTGGTCGTGGTGACCTTCGCGCCGTAGTGCTTGGCCGCGTGCAGGGCGAAGCCTCCCCAGCCCGTACCGATCTCGAGGACGTGGTCGTTCGCTCCCAGCCCCAGCTTTCGACAGATCCGGTCGAACTTCTCGCTCTGGGCTTCGCGCAGCGTCGTGGCCTCGTCTTGGAAGATCGCGCACGAATACGCGAGCGTTTCGTCGAGCATCAGCTCGAAGAACTCATTGGAGAGGTCGTAGTGCGCGTGGATGTTCTTGCGGTCACCCAACTTGTCGCGGTCACGCGAGAGCCGTGCACCTACGACCGCACGCGCCCAACGCGGCGCGACCCCGCCGAGCGCCCTTCGGCGCCGGGCGCGCTGGTCCTGGCGCGACCGACCGGGCTGGGAGACGCGAAAGAGGTAACGAACCACGGCGCTCATGTCCTCGGTGTCCCACAGGCCATTCACGTAACTGCGGCCCATGCCGCGCGAACCGCCAAAGACAATTGCCGCGTACGCGTCGCGGTCGTGCACGGTCATCTGCGCGCGCAAGTCCCCGATACCGATGGTCCGGGTTGGCCCTTGGCCCCAGTCCTCGGTGAGCACCAGCGTGCCGGCGCCCTCGACCTTCTTCGCCTTCACCAGGCGGAGGAAGATCCGTCGAGCCAAAGGCGCGAACCGCTGACGACGGGAGGGCAAGAAGGTGCCCGGCGCGATCGTGTCTTTAGGATCCTCGGACATTCGCGACGTCTCTCACTTTCGACGGATGCGGCACGTAGGCAACGCCCTTGGCGAACAGACGAGCCGCATGAACGTAGATACGTAGTGAGACTCTAAACGCCATGTCGGGGTAGCGCCACGACGCGCGACGGACTTCGTGGCTCGAAAGTTCCGCCCGCTCGAAACTCATCGTCGCGCCAAAGCGCCGGGCCCCGAGACCCTGGCTCTCTTCGGGACCAGGGTCAAAGAGCGTCATGGCGAGACGAAAATCGGCCGAGGGCTGTGCGTAGGTCAACCGGTAGCGGCCCCGCATCTCAAGAAAGGGCGAGACGTGGTGGGCCTTGTCAAACACCACGGTGCCCGGCGGACCAAGGACGTAGAGGTGACGCTCACCCCAGGGAGTATTGGTCACCTCGGCGATCGTGCACACCACGCGCCCTGCGTCGTAGAAGAAATAGAGCGTGATGGGATTGAAGTTCCAACCGAGCGACGCCAAGTTCGCGAGCAACGCGACGCGCCCGGGCGCCTCGGAACCCACGAGGTCGCGGTACATAGTGCGCGCAGCGTGATCGAGCGTTCCCTCGTACCCGGGAAGGAAATCGCGCCGGCGAAGTACGTAACGTCCGGGTAGACGACTCGCCGCGCGTGCTCGTTGCGGGTACGCGGTGACCCGACCTTCGAGGACCAGTCCCTTCACGTCGCGCGCGAGGTTGTCCAGTTCGTCGAGGAACATCTCGAACATGATCACTCGATAGTCGAACGCGTGCTCGCGCGGCAGGAACCGGCGGTGGGTCACGCGTCCCCAGTAGATCGCCGAATCGCTCACCAGTTCGCTCCCAGGGCCTCGCACGCCGCGAGCGCGCTCGCCACACCGTCTTCGTGGAATCCGTAGCCGAAGTAGGCCCCGCAGAACGAGGTGCGGTTGCCCACGAGCAGGTGGCGTTGCTGCTGGGCTCGAACGGTCGACTGGTCGAGCACCGGATGCGAGTAGCGAAATCGCGCGAGCACCTTGTGGGGATCGATCGTATCGTCGCAATTGAGCGACACGAGGAAGCGACGCGGCGACTCTATGGACTGCAGCGCCGAGACGTCGTAGGTGAGCGTCGCGAGTTCGCCGTCGTCGCACTCGCGACGATAGTTCCACGCGGCGCGGGCGCGCCGGGTGGCGGGGAGCATCGACTCGTCCCAGTGCAGGGTCACGTCGTTCGCCTGATAACGGATCGCTCCGAGCACCGTTCGTTCCTCGTCGGTGGGACGCTCGAGCGTGGCGAGGGCCTCGTCACTGTGACACGCGAGCACCACGTGGTCGAAAGACTCGACCCCGCCTTCGGTGACGACCTCGACGCAGGCGTCATTTCGGCGGATCGAATGCACCGGCGTGGCGAAATGGATCTTGGCGCGTGCGCCGATCGCCCGCTCGATTCGCTCCACGTACGAACGCGATCCACCCTCGACGGTTCGCCACACGGGCTTGCCGCGAAGGTTCAAAAGTCCGTGGCGCGAGAAGAACTCCGCGAACGTGCGCGCCGGGATATCGCAAAAGGTAAGTGGGTTCACCGACCAGATCGCGGCACCCATGGGCACGAGGTACCACTCGACGAACTCCTCGCTCCACTGGCGCTCGCCGAGGACGTCGGCGAGGGTAAGCATGGGGCTCACCGTTTCGTTGAGCAGTCCGCGAAGAGTCTTGTTAAAAGAGAGGATGTCCGCGATCACTCGCAGGAATCGAAGACGCAGAACGTTGCGGCGTTGGGCGAAGATCGTGTTGAGAGTGCTCCCCTTCCACTCGAGCCCGCGACGAACGTCCTGGAAGCTGAAACTCATCAAACTCTCCTTCGAAGAGACACCCAGTCGCTCGAGCAAGGAGATGAACTTCGGGTAGGTGGCGTCGTTGAAAACGAGAAAGCCAGTGTCGACGGCGTAGTGGGCGTCACCGCCGGGCGCGTCGACGGTGTGCGCGTGACCCCCCAGGGTCTCTTCGCGTTCGTACAAGGTCACGTCGTGGTGATCGCTCAGCACGTAAGCCGCTGTCAGACCGCTGACTCCGGCTCCCACAATGGCAATCTTCATTCTTGGCTCCAGCTCGGCTCGGTTCTTCAGAGTTATTCGAACCAAAAGGTGACACGGATGACAAGAACTACAAGTAGTAGCCGGAGTGGATGTAGATGCACGGTACGCCTTCACTGACGTACATGGCGTGATTCTTCGGATCGTCGTCCAGGGCAAGTTGAATATCAAAGCCTTCGGCGCGCAGTTCACGCAAGGATTCGCGCTTGAACTCATCGACCCCCGAGTAGTCGCCGTATTCGCGCATTATGAGCAAATCCCAACGGATCCCGTATCGCTCGAGCCACGCCAGGGTGTGGGGCTGTACGCGACGTGGGCGACCAGTCAACAGCACGATCAAGAGCGAGGGGTCGAGCAGTTCGAGCAGACGTTCGATCTCGTCGATCACCGGGTCGTCACCGCAGGCGTCAAAGAAGCTGCGCCAGTCGCCCCAGTCGAGGTAGTGCTGACGCCCCGCGGCGTCGGCGAGCACGCCGTCGATGTCAAAGATGACCGCGCGCGCCGGCGCGGCCCCTTCTTCGCGCCATCGCCAGTTCTCGTGTTTATTCGTCGTTGTCATCAGTGAATATGGACCTTAAGCGCCCGTCGAGGCGATGTCTGCGAGAATAGACACCGTGGCGCAGACAGAACGACAGACGCTGCCGGTCCCTTACGGGCAGCACGTGTACGTACTAAGCGATCTCTCGCTTTCGCCCACCACCAGCCCGGCGAGTCGACCGGTGCGCGAATTCATCCAACTCATGGGCCACATCGACGACGCGGCCGTCGTGGTCGTGGCGGGCAACCTCTTTCACCCTGACGCCACGGCCGACCTCGCCAAATTCATTGACGCCACGTTCCTCGCCCGACCCGAAATCGCCGAAAGCTTGCGCCAGTTCTGCGCCCAGGCGAACCACCAGTTAATTGTGCTGCCCGGCGGCGACGACCACGAGCTGTCCGAGCACGAGGGCGCCCAACGCATCCTCGAATCACTCGGCGCCAGGATCGCCAAGGACTTGATGCTGCAAGTAGCGACCGCCGACGGCGTTCGCGACCTCTTCGTGTGCGCGGCCAGCTCGCACGTGGACGTGAATGTCGCAGACCGCGGCGACCGTTCCGACGCCGACCGACTCGAAGACCCGCTCGCACTGGCCCGATTCGTCGCGTCGCGCGTCCTCTACCGTCGACTCGGACCCTGGGTGTGGCTGCCGCTGCTCGCGCTCGTGGGCTTTGACCTGTTCAACACGATCACCAAGATCGTGGGCCACTTCACCCATCACCACTACAAGGTCCACGCCCCACACACGACGACCTTCTGGGGAAACCTCGTAGTGAACGTGTTAATCATCGTCCTACTCGAGGCGCTCGTCGCGGGGCTCGCCGGACTCATCGTGCGACGACGCTTCGATCGTGACACGCGCAGCGAGCGAACGGCGTCACCGAGCGAGCCACTCGCACTCACGCACGCTTACGACGTGGACGCCCTCGAGATCGCGCGACGCGTCGCCGAACGCGGGGGTGCCGGTGCGGTCGTGGGCGGCGCACCGCGACCCGCCCTGGCCTTCCTCGACCACGGCGTCTGCGCGGCGCCCGGACCTTCTCGCACCGTCATCGTCGAGCGCCGTGGTCGCTTCGGGCTGCCGCCGGTGTTCAGTTCCGTCGATCGACTCGGCGTCGTCGAGATCGAAGCGGCGAGCACGGTCCAGGTGCGCCTCGTCGCGGGAGAATCGCCTCGCCATCGCGGTACCCTGCTCGAACGACTGGTCGCGGGCCAACCCCTCCAACCCGCCCCACCACGTGAGACCAACACCGTCGGATCCTGGCCGAACGCAAGTCCGTTCCCGGTGAATCTCGAACGCCTCGGCGCCCAGCGCCAACAACGCTCCATTCGCCGCTGGGCGAGCGGACTGCTGTTCGTGGACGGTCTGGTGAACGTCGCGGTTACCGCGTCACCACCGCTGCGCGGACACCTGCGCCTCGTGCTGAGCGTGCTGCCCCTGGGCGTCGCCCAGTCCGCCGCGGCCTTGACCGCAGTCGCCGGTATCGCAATGATCATGACCGCGCGCGGGATTCGCCGCGGACAACGTCGAGCGTGGTTCTTCGCGGTGGGTGCGCTCTCCTTTACCGTGATCGCGCACCTGGCACGCGGGGGCACCGTCGTATCCTCGCTGGTCGCGGCGGCGATTCTCGTCCTGCTCGTCGTAGAACGCCAGCACTTCCAAGCAACGACCGACCGTTCGAGCCTGCGCGCCGCCCTGCCGCGACTCGGACTGATCGTCACGATCTCGCTGATCGCCGCCACCCTCGGCATCGAAGCGACGTCGGGGCGCCAACACCTTCCCGGATTGGGCGTGGTGTTCATCGCGTGTGCCGAGAGGTTGCTCGGCATCTATACGATCAACCTGCCCGACGGCGTGGACGACTTCGTCGATCCCACGCTCGTGACCATCGGCGTGTGTCTGTTGGTGTCGCTGCTCTACCTGCTCACCCGTCCCGTCGTGGACCGTCGACTCTCCCAGAAGGGCACGAGCACCGAGCGACGCATCGCCGAGTTGCGCGCCCGCGAGATCGTTCGCCGCCACGGTCGAGGGACGCTCGACTACTTCGCGCTGCGCGACGACAAGCAGTTCTTCTTCTTTCGCGACTCACTCGTTGCCTACGCGGTCTACGGCGGAGTCGCGCTGATCTCGCCCGATCCGATCGGACCCGAGGCCGAACGCACCGAGGTCTTCAGCGCCTTTCGCTCCTACGGCGAGTCGCACGGTTGGACGATCGGCATCATGGCCGCGTCAGAGGAGTGGACGCATATCTACCACGCGGCGGGCATGCACTACATCTACCTCGGCGACGAGGCGATCGTGGACTGTCAGAGCTTCTCACTCGAAGGCGGAAAGATGAAGGGCCTTCGCCAGGCTTGCACTCGACTGGCTCGCCACGGCTACAGCGTGGAGTTCCTGGACCCGGCGAACATCGATCCAGGCCAGGTCACCGCCATCGTCGATCTGATCAGCATGCTGCGCCGAGGCGAAGGCGAGCGCGGGTTCTCCATGATGCTGGGTCGACTCTTTGACCCCAAGGACAGGGGTCTGCTACTGACCATCGTGCACGGACCCGACGGCGCGCCCGTGGCGGTCTGTCAGTTCGTGCCCTCGCCCGCGATCAACGGGTTNNCTCGCCAAACGTGGCGCCGGGGGACTCAGTCTCAACTTCGCCGCGTTTCGTTCGGTCCTCGATGGAGAGCGCGGTGACGGCACGTTCACCCGCGTCGAGCGCTGGGCCCTCAAGCGACTTTCGGGCGTGCTGCCCATTGAGTCGCTGTGGACCTTTAACGCCAAGTACCACCCGGACTGGCTGGCGCGCTACCTCGTCTACCCCGCCGCCGAGAGTTTCGTGCCGGTGGTGGCGGCGATCTTGCGCGCGGAGTCGATCACCGAGATCCCGATGATCGGGCGGTTCCTCGCCAATGACCCCTCGAACCGCCCCGGTACCGTTGTCCCTGATGAGGTGCTTGAAGCAGCCAAACGGGTCGACCGCGAAGTCGCCGCCCGCTAGCAATATCGAGGACACGACGTCCAACTCGTACCGGGCTCGCCATGGTCGAGAGCCGCGCTGGGGTGATGATTAGAACGTCGCAGGGTTTCGCGCTACGTCCAAGCATGGACTTCAGCGAGTAAGGACCTGCGCTAGATCGTTGGAGTGTCGCGAGACGAGCGAAAGACGATCTGAGACTGCTCGGGGTGCTCGAAGTCCAGTCGCACGCGAAACGGCTCGTCTTCTTCTGGTTCGCCCGCGCCTTCGACGATGACGACCAACTCCTCGTCCTTGGGCCCGTAGATCGCCTGGGCGAGACCCAGCATCGCCTGACCGAGTACCTGGCCGGCCGAGGAACGAGCGATTCTGCTCGCCACGGTCCCCACCGGGAACTCACCCGTCGGGCCCGCTTCGGCGTCGGTCGCCTTCAGCCAGTCAATCCACTGCGCGTCGGTCCACGCGTTCGGGTCTTCGGGCGGCGCTGAACTGAGGGGGTTGAAGTACTCCACTGCAGGACACGTTAGTGGACGCGACCTTTATTACAGCCTGGCGGACGTCACCCAGTTGTCACGGTGCGTTCACCTGATAAAGAGGAAACAGTGCAATCTCTTTCGTAGCATCAACTGATGGTCACCCGGCGCAACTTCGAGATCACGGCGAACGAACCCGCCGACGAGTTCTCGACTCTTCGCGCGCGCTACCTGCTCGGCGCGGGCATCGTGCACACGGGCGAGTACATGGCCATGCTCGTGGCGACCTATCTGGTGTTCCACGAGACGCACTCGATCGCCGCGACCGGACTGATCCTGCTCTGCTTTAACGCGCCGTCACTCGTCCTCGCCGGCAGCGCCACTCGGATCTCGCGCCGCTACGGCGCGGCGCGGGTGGACGCCTGGGTCAATCTGAGCGAGGGCGTGTGGGCGCTCTTTCCGGTCATCCTCGTCGCGACCCATCACCTCAGCGTTGTCGGGATCCTCGCTTGGGTTCTCGGTTATGGCGTATGCGAGGGTCTCAACGCGCCCAACTCGTTTCTCGTGCGCCAGCTCATCGCCGAACCCGCCAAGCTCCCCGAGCTCAACAGTGCCTACACCCGCAACGTCGCCGCGGCGGCGGTCGTCGGACTCTTGCTCGGTGGCGCTCTCTTCGTGCTCGTCGGGCCCCTCTGGGTGTTC